>NZ_JAZRHE010000149.1:0-10104 GCF_045644645.1 Methanobrevibacter sp. | reverse complement strand
TTAAAAAGTAAAGACATTGTTGAATGTATAAATGAGGAAGCTCGTAAAGGAAGATTATACAGATTAACAGATACAGGTAAAGAAGTATTAGATGTTATTAAAGATAAAGAAAACAAATAACCTAATTTATTTCTATGCCCTCTTTAATATTCTCTAATTCTTCACGAGCATCTTCCAATGACGCTATTTTTGAAACATCATATAATAATTTTAATAAAACACTATTTTTAATCTCCAAAGACAAACAATCATTAGTTTCAATATGTATTGAATCATTTGATGGATTCCTAAGATCTTTCTTATATTGTAATTTAATCTCCTCTCGTAAATCTTCATCTATAAATTTTTCAAGATAAACAATTATCTCGTTTGAAAAAGTATTTCCAAAGACAACCATATCATCCAGGGAACTATTATCATAATTGTCCTGTCTGATTAAATCATTGAAGGAACCATAATTCTGATGTCCATAGGGGATGAACCTACCTTCAACAGTATGTGCACAGTACTCATTCATAATTTTGAATTCGGGTAAAGTCAAAAAAAACCAAACAAAACTTTGCAAGGTAGTGGACGATTCGACTCTAAAAATAAAACACAATAAATTTTCAATAATGTTAAACAATAAATAATGAGCCAATTCATGAATAACAGTTGCAATCTGAATAGAATCATCCAAACGGTCATCATAATAAATGCAATTTCCTAAAAATATAAATCCTCTTTCATAACCTCTGGATTTGGGTCTGCACTCTGTGAAAACACCGGCCAGTCTCAAAATTTTATCTTTGGCACTATTTCCATAAAGGTCAATATAGTTTGCTCTCGCAAAGATGTTTTTTAGAATTTCATTGTACTCATCATTAGAAATCGTAGCATTTTTCAATAAATTTTCATTATACTCATTAAATAACATGTCAAAATCATTTATTGATAAAGGATTTATTTGTTTGTGGCATTTAACACAGAAATTTGCAATATCTGGATTTACATTTCCGCAATGCGGGCAAACATGCTCCATAATCAATTTGTTCCCACAGTGTATACAGTAACTATTTTCCTTGAAGTTTAAAGTTCCACAGATATCGCAACTTTTCATGACCAACTACCTCAAAATACTTTTAATTTCTTTAATTGTACTTTTAACAGAAGTTTTACGAATAATAGCCCTTCTAATATTTTTGCCGCAATTATGGCAGAAATCCGTTTGCCAATCCAATATCTCCCCACAGGAACAGATTATTTTTGATTTGATTAATCTTGATGGATTTAAAGGTCTTTCACATATTTCACAGAATTTATATCCTTTCCTGTTCTTATGACCACAAATGCAAATGTTAACTGAATTTTCCTTTTTCAGGTTATTCCCGCATTCCGTGCAATAATCCGAAGTAATTTCATTAATTGTAGAACAGGTGCATAAAATTGAAATCTCCGGGAAAACACCATAATTTCTTAATGGAAGACCGCAATTTTTACAGAACATGGAAAATTTTTCATTCTCTTCACCGCAAAAGCAGAATATCGAATCTTCAAATTCCAAATTGAAATTGCTGTAATTATTTTGTATTGGGTCTGTATCGACACGCAATTGTTTTCCGCACCTATCGCAAAATATATTCTCTTTTGGGTTTACTTTTCCACATTCACACAAAATATTTCCCATAGCATATGAAGGTTTGGACCTATTCTTTAATATTCTGGCCAATCTACTTTCGGAACGTTTAGTTCCACACATGTAACAATATTTATTATCTATTTCATTTAAATAGCCGCAGGAACATAGTTCATACTTATAATCATCCCGATTCTGTTCTATGAATGGTGAAAAATCAATGTCAAAATTAAAAAAACCGATATTGTGAATAGGAGGTATGAATACAATTAAATCATCAGATTTGTGATTGCCTGTTCTAACCCCGCAATTATTGCAGAAAGGTTCATTCGGAAGGACTCTGTGACCGCAATTTCGGCAAAAATTTTCAAAAACCATAACAATCCAATAAGAATAATTAGTTCTTAGACATTGATTTAATCTCCAACACTACCTGGGATAAAACCTCTTCGCCAAGCCCCTCAATATATTTTATTGATCCTGCACATTCATGACCCCCGCCATCAATACCTGCAGACGGAATCCTTTCAGCCAATGCAGAAACAACATCATTAACATTAAATCCATATTCCTCATTTACTGCATCAGTTGCCCTGAATACGCCAAAATCAGGACCATGACCCAATGTAACAATAGGTTTATCTTCACCCAATTCTTTAATTAATCTATCATGGACAAAACCGCAGGTTTTACCCGGGGCAGGGAATGTGAACTTATGTGCATATTTTTCGACATCGATTATGTTGAAGTAAATGCCATTTTCAAATTGGGTTTTTTGAATATTTGGAAGTGCTGCTTTAAGCTGTGTATCAACCCTTTTTAAATATTCCTTATATAATGCATTAATCATCTTATCATGCTTGTCCAAATTGTCAACACCAAGAATAGTGTCCATGATTCCTCTTCCGTTCATGAATCTTAGGAAATAAGCTTCAAAATCGACACATTCGGCAATTTGCGCCAAATGTTCCCGTGTAAATCCTTTCTCGGCAGCCAACTCCAAATACTGATAAACTTCACCACATTCAGCATGGTCCCCCAATGCGGCTACAGCCGGAAGATGCACAATCAAATCTTTAACAGAAGGATTGATAATGTGTGCAACCTCGCTAGCCAGTGCGCCTGCAGTAAGCTGTGAATCTCCACCCACCAGATAAGGATTCACATGAGTGTCAACATATTCGTCAACAGCAACAGTTGCGCCAACTATTTCACCATTTTCTTCCTCGATTGTTAACAATTCCCCCGGAGAATGGTGGTCTATAACAACAACTTCAATATCATAGATTTTAGCTTGCATTAAAGCAACAATATCCTCCTCTGTAGATCCATTATCCAAAAGAACAATGAGCGGTAACTTCTGACCATGCCTTTCCTGGTCTTCAAGAGCGAATGACAAATCCTTAACTACATCTTCCAGTTCATAGAATGGGGCCTTGCTTGGAGACCTTTTAAAATAATAATATTGAGCATCATTGCTTGGGTTTATCTCTTCGATTAATGGGATTAATGCTTTTTCCATTGCAACTCCGGCACAAATACCATCCGCATCATTATGGTGTCTGAGCAGGATTGTCCTGCCATCAAGAATCGCCCTTCTGATTTTATGGGCTGCTTCCCTCATCTTAGGTTTAAGCCTGTTTAAAACATCACTTTTAACTAAGAAATCAACATGGGGAGGTTCTGCTCTTTTATCCAATGCATTATCAATCAACGCATGCAGTTTATCAGTTTGTTCAGGACTTAATTTGATCATCGAACTTGATTCGATTTGAGTTTTCCCGCCATGTTCATTAACTTCACCGATGACCTGGACTGCATCTCCCAAATCAATTTCAGGATATGACCTCTCACCGGCCTTATCAAATGCAGCAACCCAAGTAACCCCGCTTTCATCATTAATGGTGAATATTGTAGGTCCTGAAGTCTGCTGAATTTGTTGAACTTCACCATCAATGCGAACCAATTTGCCCATCTTTTTTTCCAAATCCCCAATTAGGGTTCTTGGAATTGATTTGGTTAATCTGATAAGTTTATATTTATCAACATAAGCTGGAGCCAAATCAATCTTTCCTTCTCTTGATTTGATGGCAGTGATGAAAACAATAATTTCATCTCCAACATGATATTGGGAAACATCTCCCCTCATTAATCCCCAGACATTCTTATTTAAAGATACAAAAGCACCGTAACGTTCTATTCTAGTTATTTTTCCTCTGTATAACTTATCCTTATCCATATCGCTCATTTGACATAAAGAATCTAAAACATACACTTTTCTAACTTGATTTTCACGAGCGACATATTCATCATGCTTCATTTTTTCAACCTTTCTTTTTTCTTCACAATCAGTGCATACATCATATTTTTCATCAATCAGTTTTCCGCAATCTCTGCAAACATTAATTTGACCGGTCCCCTTGCAATGAGGGCAATCATCATAGACTTCAACTTGACCTTTGCCGTTGCATGCCTCACAGGGAATATCCTGGTCTGAACCCAAATCAAATTTAGCCTTTGCTTTACTATTGACTCCTTTAAAATGATTTCCTACATCGAATGCATCATCTTCGTAACCTGTTCCTCCACAGGCTTCACATTCCTTATAATCCACAACAACTGATCCCAAACCACTGCATTTCGGACATTTTGTTTTCACACTAAAACCTCAATCATATAATAAAATTATCTTTAAACAGATTTGGATTATCCTTAACTAACGAATCCCTAGCATCCCTATACTTAACTGCTTGGTCCATATAATCATTAGCTTCAAAACCATAATTGCTGCCGGTGTAATTATACTGGGACTCCAAATAATCTATGGACTCTTTCAGTTTATCAACCGCCAATAACTTTAACTCCAATTCTGAAATTGCATTATTAACATAATCCTTATGTACATTATTTACATCCGAAGTGAAGTTATCTTTTAGAATATGCAATTTCGATAAGCTTCCGTTATAGTTATTTCCAGCTGCAATAGCTTTATTCATTGATTCATTATAATTTTTATCATTTAGCAAATCAACAGCTTCATTATAATCATTGTCTCCCTTGACAATGCCGTCACTAATTTCCGGCATTAATTTATTCATATTATCGATAGAACTATCAATAAAGACAATGGCTGCTGAAATAATAAGTAAAACTAAAATAAAAATTATTAATTTAATATATTTAGACACAATATAAACTATATAAAATGAATTATTTAAAATTTTTTATATGAAAAAATAAGAAAAAAAAGAAGTCTAAAAAATAATTTTAAACTTTATTCGCTTGACCAAATGCCATGTAAATTACAGGATGCAAAAGCTACTAACTCATCGGTAGAGTTTACAGTGAAAGTTGCTTCTGCAACATCTCCAGGTTCGAAATATTTAATGTATCTTTCAGACCCTGTTTTGATTAGTACAAATTGGATATAGTGGTCATCATCCATTGGATGAGCTACTTCACCGACTTTAACAGTGACTTTGTCACCATCGATTTCTACAACAGGTTTGTGTTTGGGAGCTTTTTCTCCTTCAGTTTGTACAGGAAATTCAAACATGTGGTCAGAACATACTTTCTCATCGCCTTCAACTAAAACTTTAATAATACTTCCACAATCATCACACTTTAATATTTTTGCCATATTAAACATCTCCTTAAATTAAGATAATGATATTATATTCATTAAAGTATTTATTATTATTGTAACCTACTGGTTATTCTCATAATAGTTTTCAATGGCTGCTTGAAGTCCGTCTGCTGCAAGGTTTGAACAATGCATTTTGATAGGTGGAAGACCGTCCAATTCATCTGCAACATCGTTTCTGGATATTTGTAACGCTTCATCCAGGGTTTTTCCAACGGCAATTTCAGTAATCATACTGCTTGTTGCAATAGCTGCCCCACAGCCAAATGTCTGAAAAGATATATCCTGTATTACATCATCCTCAACTTTAATATAAATTGTCATTAAATCGCCGCAGGTCGGGTTTCCTACAGTCCCAACACCATTTGCATCTTCCATCTTTCTGCAGTTTCTTGGGTTTGCAAAGTGGTCCATTACTTTTTCTGAATAATCCATAATTAACACATCCTACAATCATCACCGTGTTTTTTACACATTACGCCATCATAATCCAATTCTTGATTCCAAAGAGGGGACATTTGCCTTAGTCTTGCAACGGCCTCTGAAAGAATTTCTACAAATTCATCAACATCAAACTTATCGCTTTCCGGAGCTAATGATATTCTTAAAGAACCATGAACATCAACAGGGTCCAGGCCCAATGCGGTTAGAACCGGAGATGCTTCCAGTTTATTGGATGAGCATGCTGAACCGGTTGAAGCCTGATAACCTTTAGCATCCAATAATAGAATTAATGATTCGCCTTCAATAGCTTTAAATCTGAAGTTGACAAGATTTGGAAGTCTATTTTCTTTATCACCATTCAAGTAAGATTCCGGAATTGCATTTAACACCTTATCAATCAGTTCATCCCTAATTGAAGATAATTTTTCATAATGTTCATCAAGTTGTTTTGAAGCCAGCTCGCAGGCTTTTCCGAATCCAACGATTCCAGGAACATTTTCAGTGCCTGCCCTAATGCCCCTTTCCTGACCCCCACCATGAATAAGTGGAGTTACACGAGTTCCTTTTTTAATATATAATGCTCCGACACCTTTAGGACCATTAATCTTATGGGAAGATAAAGAAAGCAGATCTACGTTTAACTTCTCAACATCTACAGGGATTTTACCAAAGGTTTGAACCGCGTCAGTGTGGAACTTAATGCCTTTTTCACGAGCTATTTTACCAATTTCCTCAATCGGTTGAACTGTACCAATCTCATTGTTTCCATGCATTACAGTAATTAAAATTGTTTCAGGAGTTATTGCTTCTTTTAAATCCTCAATCTTAATGATACCATTCTCATAAACCGGCAAATAAGTAACTTTAAAATCTAATGATTCCAAGAAATATAAAGTTTCTTTTACAGCGGGGTGTTCGAATTCTGTTGTGATTATATGTTTGCCTTTTTTAGCTAACTTAAACGCTATGCCTTTAATGGCAAGATTATCAGACTCTGATCCACCGCCAGTGAAAATAATTTCTTCCGGTTTAGCATTGATTGCATCAGCCACTCTTTGACGGGCCTGATTTAATGCTTTTTTTGATTCACGACCGATTCCGTAAAGGGTGGAAGGGTTTCCAAACTCCTCTCTGAAATATGGTTTCATTTCTTCAAAAACTTCCTCACTAACTTGTGTAGTTGCTGAGTTATCCAAATACATTCTTTATACCCCAATTATCTTTTTTTTATAAGTAAAATATTATCATATAAATAGTTTAAGTGAGTAAAGGGTTACTTTACTCAGATACTATCTAAAGCTTGGCTTAAATCTTCAATTAAATCATCTGCATCTTCAAGACCGATTGAAAGTCTAATAAAGTCAGGAGTCACACCAGTTGCTTCCTGTTCTTCAGGAGTTAATTGCTGATGTGTTGTACTTGCCGGATGAATTGCAAGGCTTTTTGCATCTCCGATATTTGCAAGGATTGAGAATAATTCCAATTTTTCAATTACTTTTCTTCCTGCTTCCTCTCCACCTTCAACACCGAATCCTAAAATGCCTGCAAAGTTATCTTTTAAGTATTTTTTGTTAACTTCATAGGTTTGGTGTGATTCCAATCCAGGATAGTTTACCCATTTAACTTTCGGATGGGATTCTAAAAATTTAGCCACTTTCAGTGCATTTTCAGAATGTCTTTTTACACGTACATCCAAGCTTTCAAGACCTTGTAGGAAAATGAAGCTGTGTACCGGTGCCTGGGTTGCTCCCAAGTCTCTTAAAAGTCTTGCTCTTGCCCTTACAGTGAATGCTATGTTTCCAAGTTCCGGGACATCTCCAAATGCATCCCAGAATACTAATCCATGATAACTTGGATCAGGTTTTGTGAAATTATTGAATTTGCCGTTCCCCCAGTTGAATTTACCTGAGTCAACAATATATCCTCCAACTGCAGTTCCATGGCCTCCAACATATTTGGTGGCTGAAGCGGCAATTACATCAGCCCCGTGTTCCAGTGGCCTTACTAATCCTACACCAACAGTATTGTCTACAATCAACGGAATATCATGTGAATGTGCAATTTCAGCCAATGCTTCAAAATCGGGAACATCCAATTTTGGATTTCCGATTGATTCAACATAAATCGCTTTGGTTTTTTCATCAATTGCATTTTCAAAAGCCTCCAAGTCCTGAGAGTTGACAAACTTGACATCACGCGCCAAGTCCTTGAAGGTATAATTAAATAACTGATAAGTTCCACCGTAAAGGTTGTCTGCAGAAACAATGTTGTCTCCAGGTTCTGTTACGTTTAAAATAGCATATGAAATTGCTGCAAGACCACTTGATGTTGAAAGACCTGAGTTACCGCCTTCTATAGCGGCAATTCTTGCTTCAAATACATCACTGGTTGGGTTTGTAAGTCTGGAATAGATTTGTCCAAACTCTTGAAGGGCGAATCTTCTTGCAGCTTCGTCTGAGTCTTTAAATACATATGAAGTAGTCTGATAAATCGGAACAGCCTGTGCCCCAGTTGCGGGGTCTGGTTGTTGTCCTGCGCGTACACCTAATGTTGCTAATCCATAATTTTTATTTGTCAAAATAATCACCTTAAAAATTTAATCTTCAGTAAAATATATCACGTGTTATATTCACTATATAACAATAGTTATTTTTTATATATAAATGTTTTGGTATGCCTAAAACATACTTTCAGGAAAAATAAAATATAATTTGCATTATATAATATAACATATGTTATTTTAGTATATAAATGTTGCCATTGATTGAATCACTTTTCATCCAATTTTTTATTTAATTTGGATATTTCTTCCTTTAATTCTCTTAATTCTTGCTCATTACTATCTAATTTTTCTTGAATTGATTTGAGCTCTTCACTACCCTCATTCAATAATTTTTTATTGAAGTAGGATGCAAGAGCCGCAGTAATTGCACTGAAAATCAGGACACCAAAAACAAGAAGAATCAAACTGATTATCCTACCAATCATCGAATTGGGTAAAACATCCCCATAGCCTACTGTTGTAAGGGAGGATATGACAAACCACAATGTATCAAAAAGACTGTTCATGCTTGGATCGAACAGGTACAAACTTAATGTGAATGAGATAACTATTAATGCAGAAATACCCAATATCTCATCCAAATAGGTATCCTTTAGAAATACATTAATCACTTCGAATAGCTGTATGCACAATATTAAAATCCTAATGAATTTTAAGGATTTCAATACAATCAGCATATTGGCATCATATGCGATAAACGGCAGCATTATCAAATCAAATGGTATGCCTGCAATCAATTCTGTCCAGTTTTCAATAAAAAAATGTTTTCTATTTTCTGCTTTGAAATATCTGGAAAAAAATTCGCTGAGTAAAACGACACATAAAAAAGTATCAAAAATAATTAAGTTATGATATATCTGCGTGGATAGACTAAAAGCTAAAGAACAGATTAAAAAAATCAGATCCAATATTATCCAAACGGATAACCCCACATCAAATATCTTACTTAATTTTTCATTCATCAATTAATATTATGAAATAATTAATTAAATAATTATTGTATTAATTTAAGAGCCTGTGAAATTTTATAGGAGTATTTTATTTTTATATGACTTTTCTCTCCAATTTTTCCATTTGATAGTATGAAAATGCATTCCCGTTTTAGTTTTATATAATTTCCTTATTATTTCATGATTTGTCTGTCTGTAATAATTTTCTACCTTGTTGGATGTTTTTTCAATATTTTCATCATCCCCAATATTTTACGTATACACGGAAGGGATTTATGAGACTGTTTCTTATAAAATCTTTTAATACTACCGATATTGCCCCATAATTTCATAAAACCTGCTAAAATCAACATTTAAAAAAAAAACCCCCCAAAAATATAACAATTTACAAAAGCATACTACAACTTGCAATTCATCCCTAACTTAAGATATGCAATGCAGGAATTATTGTTACCAAGAATATTATTACAGATTTGAATTCATGAGGTAATCTAAGCAGATAAATTGCAATTATGACCAAAATAACAAATATTAATACAATCGACCATTCACTGTAGATAACTTCGGCACATCATTATAGAAAAGAAAATCAATCCCATCATCTGAAAATTTAAATTTTTCTTTTAAAGAGAACATAAGAATCATTTCCCTCTTCATTTTTAAAATAATAAAAATAGATGAATAATTCATCTATCTAATTCTATTATTATTGTTTCATTGTGGTTTTGTGTGTTTCCGCTACTGTCCTTGAACTCTATTGTTATTTCATGTTTGCCGAGGAATTTTTCAATGATTTCAAAGATTATCCTTGACAGATCGTCATCCACATCGCCGTCAAACACAAGTGTGCCGTCAACGTAAACCTTCAGATGTCCGTTTGTGAGATTAA
>NZ_JAZRHE010000148.1:0-67954 GCF_045644645.1 Methanobrevibacter sp. | reverse complement strand
TAATTTTGTTTTTAGAATGAATATCTAGGATAATGCCTGAAAATTCCTCATCTTTTTTTGCAAGTTGTTGAAATAATTCAATACTGACTTCACAGGGTTTATACTCAGTTAATTCAAGATATTCACAGCCTTTTTCATAATCTTCAAGACTTGAAAAGACAATTATCTTAAAATCTTCAAGGCTTCCCATCACAAGAAAGTCCTTTTCATGGTCTTCACCTATTGCAGGGCAAATGAACTTCATTTAAAAACTCCCGTTCCTGTCCATATTGAAGTTTTGTGAGTGGGGATTAATCACAAAACCCTGGAAATGTTCATCCTCATCAGCCATTTGTGCAATATCGTCAGGTGTGACTACTTTCATTTCAAGCTTATCCAAAAACAGTTTGGAAATTTTAGCGCTTCCAACGGCATATTCTCTAATGTCTGTAAAAACAGGGATAATGTATTCTTTGCTTGACTCTGTAAGAGTTAATTTCACGGGTCTTTCTTGCTCATCAACCAATGTGAAGTATATCTCATTCGGATATTCCTTTTTGATATTGGCCTTTATAGCTTCAAGCTCAATTGCGCTTTCGCTTTTAAGCTTTTTTGCCATATCTGCATATATTTGGATATATTCCTTAAGCTGGCTTTTTGAAGCCTTGACATTATTTTTTTGATAATCTTCGTAGTCTTTAGGATCCATATCTATTCACTGCAGTCGTGTACATCTTCACTAGCTATAACAAAGTCCCATTGTGGTGCGTTGATTGCAAGGCCAATGAAATCTTCATCATCTGAATGGTCAGCTATAATCTCTTCACCAGTTTTTTTATCTATATGAAATTCGCTTTCACCAAATTGCTCTTTAAACTCTTCAATAGCTATATTCGCTTCTTCTTCGTCAGTGTAAATTGGAATAACGAATTCTTCAACATCTTCTTCTTCATCACTGACAATTAAAGCGACAACTTCTTTTTCTTCACTGCTTGCATTAGTAATAAAAATGAATTCTTCATTGTGTACGCTATGTTCTATTTCGTGATAAATCTCATTTAACTCATTGATTTGTTCTTCGTTTTCTTTGTCAAATTTTTCATCAATGTCATCGGCGGTTTCAAGATATTTTTCGATTTTTTCGTTTAAATCATCATCAAGTTCAATGAATCTTTCTATTAATTCTTTAAGTTCACTCATTATATCACCATAATAATCATAAAAAAAGTTTTTAAAAACAAATGAACATTCTCTTCCTAAACACCACTAAAGGAATACAAACGAATGCTCATTTCAACCATCACCATTGTTCATATTATAAAAAAATAGTATATAACAATATGAACAATACTATTTTAATTTTCAACCTATATAAAGTTTTAGTATCTTAATGGTAATTAGAAATCACTTTCAATAGATTTGATTAGGTTATAGATAATTTTGTTTGTACTCACATCAACATTGTTTTTTGTTCCAAGGTCAATAACTTTTCCGTTAAGCGAATCGATTTCCGTCTTAATTTTCATTTGGATGTCCTGATGGGTTGATGAGAAATGGTTATAGGTGTCAGGAACTAATTTGGAATAGAAAACGTCCCTGTATTCATCGGGAGTATCCCAGAGTGTCGAATAGCCTGAAGATTTAATCACTTCAAAGATTTCATCAATGATTTTGTCCATTATTTCTATTGAATATTCATTTTCGGTTAGCTTGCCGTAATTCACATCAAGTATCGCTCCTAATGGGTTTAAGGCGCAGTTATAAAGCATCTTTGCCCAAAGATATTTGTCGACTTCATCTGTAAGCTCGCACTTTATTCCGGATGATGTTATCATATCGGCTATTTCCTGTAACTCTTCCGGATCTTCTTTTTGAAGCGAACCGATTAGGATGGGTTCCGTATAAACGGTCACTTCACTGATGTGCCTTTCGGGATGTCTAAAGCCGGTGATTACGCGTGCCGAGAAAACTTTATCTTTGGGGAAATATTTCAGATAGGCTTCATCGTTTCCAAATCCGTTCTGGAAAATGATGAGCTTGCCATCCTTTTTCAGAATTCCCCTGTTCCGATTTAGGTTTAGCGCAATGTCTTCATTTGCAGTCGTCTTGCTTGTTATGAAAATATAGTCAAACAGGTCATCTCCAATATTTTCATAGTCTTCGTATACATCAATTTCACTGCTGTCAAATGAGTAATGTGCAAACAGTCCGCATCGTTTGATTCCGTTTTCTTTTATGGCTTTTGCTGTATTTTCTCTTGCAAGAATGGATATGTTCGCACCTTGAGATTTAACGGATGCTGCAAGTCCAATTCCAACAGCACCAGCACCAATTATTAAGATATTCATTTTTATAATTCCCATTATTCAATATTTGAAAAGATATTCGTCACATATGTCTTTATAGGTGCAAAACCTACATATGTATTGTTTTTTTGGCGGAAATATCTCATTGTTTATGTTGTTTCTCACTTCATACATCGTATCCACGGCATCATCTATTTCACATTGGTTCAGATATTTGCGTTTGTTGTCCTTTTCGCAAACGTCCAACAGTCTCAGCCTGCCGCTTTTTGTAAAAAACACCCCTACGCTTGAGACTTTCCTATCGTATACATTTTCCACAAGCAGCTTATAGTAACATAATTCCCGGCGATATCTGGAAAACGAGTTGGATTTGCTGGTTTTATAGTCAATTACAACCAATTCACCATTTCCATCCTCTAGGATAATATCGCATATTCCTGAAAACCTGTGCTCCTCATCAAGCAAATACTCTTCGGCACAAAATAACCGGTAATCGTTTTCAACGAAAATCTCATCAAAAAAAGAGCTCAGATTGTCGATGTGTGTTGTCAGGTCATACCCGATATTCAACTCATGGGCAATTTTTAAAAGCTCATTGTATGTGTCAATGTCTGAAATGTCGTCACCAAACTTTTCAGTGAATCTTTCAGCTATCAGGTGAACATCGCTTCCAAGTGCCATATATTCATTTTCGGGAACCTCAATTTCATCTATGTATTGGAATTTAAATTCCAGTGGACACTTAAGATAGGAGTTTACTTTTGATTTAGACAATTTCATTTTTCAAACCTTTAAAAAAAATAAGATTGAGAGTTAAAACTCTCATATTAAATTGAATTCACCCTCACTTTGATTTAATGTTGTCAATGATTTTTTTGCAATTATCAATGAAGTGATCACTATTTTCATAGGTAATGTTGTCCCCGTTTATCCTGAAGTTTTGATTATTCTTATTGAAGTAAATTTCAGCGCTATAATCTGATTGGCCCTCTTTGTACAGGTAATAGGTAGTCACTCCATTCTGGTCAACTTTCTGGCTTGAAGTATATGTGCCCTGTTTAAGTAAGTCATTGAAGATGTCCGATATGTTTAGAGAGTTATCAATTTTTTGAAGTTCAATAGTCACTCCAGTATCATCATTAAAGTATTTGATGGCACTGTCATTTATTTTAGTTTGATTGAAGCCATCAATCTTTGGAAAACTAATATCTACAGCTTTCTTACTGTCAGCTGTTTGGTTGTCATTGGAACCAAGAATATTAAAGCCATTAATGCTTACATTGACGCCAACGTATATGACAAGCAGTATTATGAGTAAGGCATATAGAGTTTTGTTTTTCATGTTTATTCTATTTGATAAATAAAGTATATATAATTAATTTAATCTAACGAAATTTTTAAACAATGATAGTAAAATTATCATTAAGAAATGTTATGCTCCGTGTCAAATTAACTTACTATCATCGCACCGGATGAAATTGACATTTCCTAAAGTTTTATCCACTACTTAAGCAGGATTTCACTAATCCAGTTATAATCATTACCAAAACCTTTATATATTATGTTTTAAGGACTACAATTTTTCAAATTGGCTGTGATTTTACAAAATAGCTTCAACAAGCCTAATATAAACAAGTCAAGGATGGGATTGAAAACTTAGTTTTCGTGAGGCATTTTCCCTGAGATAGAAACTGTTTAATTACCTATTATTAAAATTAATAGTTAATTTATATAACATTCTAATAATGGGATGATATAAGAGAGTTACATTTAAAGTAAACCTCTTTGGGAAACAAATTGATTAAAATTTTAATGTCTAATGTGGAATTGTAGAGATTTTTTCTCTGCAATAGACATTAAATCTGGCTTTTTTTTTATTAAGAATTTTACTATTTTCGGATATTTTAAACAATATTTAAATATTTTTTTAGATAAACTAATATTATCAAGTAATATCAAGGAGATTGAAAATGAAAATTGTAGCACTTCAAGCAAGTCCACGTAAAGGCGGAAATTGTGATGTATTGATGGATGAAATAATTAGAGGAATTGAGGAAAACGGCGGAGAGGTAGTCAAACACTATCTGGAAAAGGAAGAGATAGCCCCATGCAAAGCATGTTTATACTGTGCTGAAAACCCGGAATGTGTACGTGCCGATGATGGAAACAAAATATTGGATGAATTGGTGGCGGCAGATGGCGTAATATTTGCAACCCCAATTTATTATGGGCAAATGACCGCTCAAGGCAAATTAATAATTGACCGTTTCTATAGTATCGGTCAAAATCCGGACAAAAGCTTATCAGGTAAGGCAGCATTGATATTCACTGAAAACCAACCTGAAGGAACCTATGCGGACTACATTGAACTTACCAAATTCTCACCGTTCACATTTATGGGATATGAGGTTCTTGGCCATGTGGATGCGGGTAGCGCAGGTCCGGCAGGTATTGTTGCCGAAGAACAACCTGACAAATTAAAAGAGGCTTATGAATTGGGTAAGAAGTTTTAATTCAATTAAAACTTTTCTTTTTTTTGATTATTATGGGTCTGGGTTCACTTTTTAAAAGAAACAAAAAGGAAAAAACCGAAGATGCCGTTGAGGAATCCCACATCGACATTGCTTTCGAGGAGTGTGAGGGATGCGAAAAATGCGTTGTCGCATGTCCGAACAATGTATTGATAATGGATGATGACAAATCATCGGTCAGCAATTCATTCGGATGTAAGCGCTGTAAGGTATGCATGGCAATTTGTCCTAATGACTGCATTACGGTTAATTAATCTTTTCACGGATGTTGTCTATGAAACATCTGTTCTCTATTTTAATTATTTTTGTTACATTGTCCGATTTTTTGATTCTTATCGTATCGCCGCTAAAGACTTCAATTGCTTTTCCATCGTATAATGCATAAGAGGTTGTGTCTTTTCTAAGTTCGGTTATTTTGATTTCTACAATGGAATCATCAGACAATATTATGCTTCTGTTGAGAATTGAATGTGGGGCTATTGGCGTTAAAGTCATAATGTTTGCGGCAGGGTCAACTATGGGGCCGCCGCAGGAAAGGTTATATGCGGTGGATCCTGTTGGAGTGCAGACAAGTATGCCGTCCGCTGTATATGAATTAATGAGCTTGCCGTTGACCATCACATCAAATCTGACTACGCCGAATGTGTTTTTTGAGATGGCTATCTCATTCAGGCTTCCGGGTATTTTAATTTCCCTGCCGGTTGGCTTAATTATTTCGCCTTCAAGCATCATCCTATCTTCAATGTCATAATTTCCCTTCAAAATGTCAGTTAGTGCCATGGCGATGTTTTCGGGTGAAACTTCCGTTAGGTATCCGATGGTTCCTGTGTTAATTCCGATAATAGGTTTTTGATTGCATAATCTTGCAGTTTCAAGGAATGTTCCATCTCCTCCAATGGAAATGACAATGTCAGATTCATTAATTTCACTGACAATTTCAATATCCAACTCATTTGAAATTTCAATAAGGGACTCTTTTGTTTTAACCGCATTCTCGTTAAGGTCATCTTCATTAATGTATATCTTCATGTTTTTAATTATGTTTAAGTCAGTTAAAAAAATTATTGTTAGCTAAGCTTTTAAATATTCTTAAATGCATAATGGTTAATTAGTGATGAAAATGAAAGACATGTGGGGATTAACTGTTCGTGGGATTTGCGAGGTCAACGGTAAAATACTGCTTTTGAAGGTAAGGTCTAAATCAGGTCATGATGCCGGGAAATGGGAAATTCCCGGTGGTAAAGTTAAGAAATGCGAATTTTTTGATGATGCATTAAGAAGAGAGTATCTCGAAGAAACAGGGCTTGAAATTACAATCGAATCCCTTTACAATGTTGTTCAAATCAATTACACGGCTTGCAAAACCAATGAGGAAGTCAAATCCATACAGTTAATCATGAAAGTGACCTCTGCGGGTGATGAAGTAACAATCTCTGAGGAACATGATGGATATAACTGGTTTACAAAAGAAGAGGTGGACGAACTGATTGAAAAAGGTTTGCTTACAAAAGCGGCTGCAAATGCCTTTAAAAAATAAAAATGTGATTATGGGCTCAATTCATCGGCGCCTATAACTTGGATGTCCATGTTTTCAACAAAGTCCTCGGTTTCACTGCCGAACAGCTGGAAGTGTTCTGATGCCATATGTTCCTTCAGCGCATCTAAGGATTTCCATTTTTCGATAAAGGTTACTGTATCATCATTTAAAGATTTTAACAATTGGTAGTCTATATTTCCCTCTTCGGCAAGAGTATTTTCTATCAAATCATCTGCCAATTCAATAACCGTATCCCGGCAACCATCTTTAGGATATACTTTAGCTAAAACAATAATGAAATCCATAATTTCAACCTCTATTTGGTGGTTATGATTAGTTATTGTTTTATGATACTTATGTATTTTGAAATTATTTTAGGAATTTATGCATTTTTTTCAGAATGTTGTCACAAGTCCTTAGTTAAATATTTAATTGAATATTAACAAAATATGATTATGGTTAAAGTAAGTATTTTAGGGTCAACTGGTGTGATAGGCAAAAATGTGGCATTCACATTGGCAAGGGCCGATACGGTTGATGAGATTGTTTTATATGCAAGGCCTCAAAGTGTGGACAAGGCCAGAGGTGAAAGTTTTGATATGTATGATGCTTTGGCTGCTGAAGACATTGATTGCAGATTGACTCCAACCTCTGACTTTAATGATATTGAAGGTTCGGCCATTGTGTTGATTACTGCAGGAATTCCAAGACAGGAGGGAATGAACAGGCGTGATTTGTCCGTTCCAAATGCTAAAATCGTAAGGGCTTATGCAAAGCAAATTGCTCTTCATGCACCGGATTCAATTATTCTCATCGCGACAAATCCTGTTGATGTAATGACAACAGTGGCATTGAAATACTCCGGATTCGATAAAAAAAGAGTTATCGGAATTGGAAATCACTTGGATTCATTAAGACTAAAAAACTATATGTCACGACACTTAAACATTAACAGTTCGGAGGTGCATACCAGGGTTATTGGTGAGCATGGAGATCACATGGTTCCCCTTTTAAGCTCAACAACAATCGGGGGTATTCCATTGAAATATTTCATAAAATCTGTTGATGTTGATGTAAAAAGACTAATTAACAGACTTAAGAATGCGGGAAATACGATTATAAGTAAAAAAGGTGCAACGGAATACGGTCCGTCCTATGCTATTTCAAATTTGATTTCCACAATCATTACGGATTCCCATAAGATACTGACTGTAAGCACTTATCTGGAAGGTGAAATTGAAAATGTCAGTGATGTTTCCCTGGGTGTCCCTGTTGTTTTGTCTAAAAGGGGAATAGCCATGATTGTTCCAATTCATATGAATGATTATGAAAAGGATAAGTTCTATGAAGCAGCATCCATTGTAAAAGAAACCACGGATGAAGTCTTGTTGGAATTGAATGAAGATTAGGTAAAATTCAGACTAAAAAATGAATTTTACTTTTATCCATATCTTCTAGTGCATGCGGCTTCACCTCGCCGTCAGGCATGCCCAATGCAAGTATTCCGACTATTCTGAAGTAATCGTCAAGGCCGGTAATTTCCTTTACAACCTTTTCCGAATCCTCGCCTTCAGCGGTTTTTCTTAAGTGAATTTGAACCCAACAGCTGCCGATATCTAAGCTGGCTGCCATTAGATGCATATACCCGAGAGCAATCGAGGAGTCTTCTATCCATGTATCAGAAATCAGGGTGTTTGCAACAACAACAATTGCCTTATCGCATCTGGCAAGCATTTCAGCTCCGGATTCTTTGGATTTGGCTAATTTTTCAAGGGGTTCCTTGTTTTCAACAACCAGAAAATTGCATGGTTTCCTGTTTCTGCTGGTTGGTGCTAAAAGACCTGCTTCAAGGATTTTTTCCAAATCTCTTTTTGGAATGTCTTCATCTTTGAATCTGCGAACGCTACGCCTTTTAAGTAATAAGTCGATAAATTCCATCAAATCACCTGATTATCTTTTTGTTTTTATAATGATTTAAGATTACTAACAAGTTAAATACATATATTTAAAAGGATTAATATTATATATAAGATAATATAACTTAATCATTGGAGAATAGAAATGGTTAATGAAAATTCAAAAACTATTGAGATAAACAGGCTGAAATCTCCCTTAAAATATGAGGATTCCAAGGTATATGACAGTAAGGGAAATCAATTGGCATGTGTTGAAACATTTTCCGATTTAAAATATATTGTGGAACCTAATGCGGGTGTTTTAAGTGAGGAGGAAATTCTTGAACATGCTCCCAACTCAAAAGAAGCTGCAAGAATTAGATTAAGCAGGGGTGTTGGTGATAATTCAGATGTACTGCTGATTAATGACTCTGTTCCAACATTATTGGGATTTTATTACACTGCAGCCATTTGTCTGGCCATTCCTGCTTTTTACAGTGGAAACAGGTTTGCGATGTTTTTCATTTTAATCTTATTCATACTTCCGTTGGCATATCTGTACTATATTTTCAATCTGAAACAGTATGTTACAACAGCATATAAGACACCCACCAACAATACTCAATCGAAAATTGGCAAAACCAAAAAAGCGGAGGATATCGAATCCGAGCAAAGTCTGCAATCCCTTAATAAATATGTGGATGAGGTTGAGGAGTTAAGATCAGTCTTTGATAATAAGGAACTTAAGGTAAGGGATTTGATTGCTAAACGCTTCGAACCACCTCAAATGACTTATGATAGATTCATGACTACTATTGACAAATCCCATGATCTTTTTTACCATGAGGCGGATGGTGCCATAAGCATTGCCAGATATGCTCTTGAAGATACACCGAGAGTTGAAAGTGAACTTGAAAGTAAGATAGATACATTAAAGTCAATCATCGACCAGATTGAGGATCTGACTAACGAGCTTGTCATTAACATGAGTTCCGAAGACAAGTCCGGCGAGGATGTAAAATCATTGATTGATGATATGGAGAACCTAATAGATTCTGTAAAAGAGTATAAGTGATTGAAATGACAAAGTTTTGCCCCAAATGTGGAAAAGAGTTGCCTGATGAGTCTCATTTCTGTCTGGAATGCGGATGCAGGATAGATAATAAATCCGGCACTTCCAAAATTTCAGATAAGTTTTCAAACGGCAAAATCTTTTTAGCATTGATTTTTCTTGTTCTTATTGTAGGTGGTGCTTTAATACTTGCAATGGGTGGTAATGGAGATAATCAGACTAATGCAGATGATGCATTGGCAAAGGAAGCCAGTGAATTTTCATTAACTGTTAGCGATGTTGACGGGCATTACAGCAGTGAGAATAAAGATTACTTCTATTGGGTGGAGGTATTGTTCCAAAAAGTGCCGTCAAATCAAAAGGAATATATTGTTAGGACAACTTATCTGGATGAGAACGGCACTGATGTAGGTCATGAAACGGAATCTCTGTCTCATGTGTATTATGACAGTGATTATCCAATTTCTATAGGTTATCATACTTCATATAAGTATATTGATGTTGATTCCGTTAAAGTTGAAATAATACGGGACGGCAATGTCATTAAAGAATTCACAGGCAAGGCTGATAAAAATAAATTTAATTTTGATAAACCACAAGGTAACCAAACTAATTAAAAGGTGATATGATGGCTGAATTTTCCTTAGACATTGATGAAATACAAAAGGATGTTGAAAACACTATTAAAAAAGAAGAAGTAAAATTAGAAAATTCCAATATTAAAGATAAGGCTAGTGAAAATGCCGTAGCAATTTTCGAAACAGATTTAAACAATCCCACTGAAAGAGAAGGCATATTAAGACCTTTGGAAAATTTCGGTATGGATGACATGTCAAAGTCCGCTTCAAGAAATGAGATGTTGGCCACCAGATTTGTCGACATCAATAAAGGTGGAAAAGAGGCTGAAAACATTGGGGATAAACTGTCAGAACTGGAAAGGCAGATGAAGGATTTGGATCCCGGCAAAGTCGATTTCACTAAAAAGGGTTTCTTGGGAGATTTGATGAATCCTGTTCGCAAATACTTTGCAAAATATGAAAAGGCAGAAACCGCAATATCAAACATCATAGACTCTTTAAACAACAGCAGTAAGGTCTTGCAAAATGATAATGTGACATTATTGAATGAGGAAAACTACCTGAGGGAAGTTACAAACAAGCTTTTGGCTGACATTGAGCTTGGTAAGCAGATGGACGATTCCATTGAAGCGCAAATCCAACAGGCGGAACTTGAGGGAGTAGACCCTAACAAGATAGCTTTTGTTCGAGAAGAGGTGTTGTTCCCGCTCAGACAAAGGATTATGGACATGCAGCAGATGATTGTTGTAAACCAGCAGGGAATTGTGTCACTTAATGTAATCAGAAGAAACAATAAGGAATTGATTCGCGGCGTTGACAGGGCTAAAAATGTAACAGTTTCAGCCCTAAGAACTGGAGTGATGGTTGCAAGTGCTTTATATGACCAGAAAATTGTAATGGATAAGATCAACATACTTAACCAAACCACCGAAAGCATAATCGAGTCAACTTCACACATGCTTAAGGAACAGGGAAGCGAAATCCAGAAGCACAGTGCCGAAGCAATGATTTCACCGGAGGTCTTGAAGGCTTCATTTTCAGAGGCGATTTCCGCCATTGAAGATGTAAGCACCTATAAGGAACAGGCACTTCCTAAAATGAAGGAAACCATACTGATGTTTAGTGACATGGCCGACGAAGGTCAAAAAGTTGTAGAAAAGCTCGAAACAGGCAACAATAATTTAATAGATTAACTTTGATATTATGGATACGTTTGAAAAGCTTAAAAGATCCTGGTGGGTTTTGTTCCCATTCACATTAGCCCTGCCGGGTTTTGGTTTCATCTACATTGGACTGAAGTCAGATAATAAGAACTGGGTACTGGAAGGCATTACATATGAATTGCCGCTCTTTTTTTACTTTTTGACTTCGGCAATATATTCCTTTGGGGCGATGGCACCTTATTATGTGGTGCTAATGCTTTTAGCAGTTTTAGTTGCATTCATCAGATCTGTAATGCTTGCCATCAAGCTTCTTGATGTATATGATAATGAGGCCAGTCCAAAAATTACCCAGACAGGCTCATCCGGCTCCGTCAAAACTTCCATTAAGGATAAGGATTCCAACTGGCCTGCATGTTGCGGATGTCTGGTTCTGATATTCATAATATTTGCGATAATTACAATTCTTTAGGTGAAATTGATGAAACTGGTTGTTCAAAGAGTATCCGATGCAAGTGTGGAAGTTGATGGTGAGATCACCGGCCAGATTGGAGACGGTCTAACGGTTTTGGTTGGCTTTGGAGTCAACGACACCACCAGGGAAGCGGATTACCTTGCAAAAAAGTTAGTGAAATTAAGGGTCTTTCCGGATGAAGACGGAAGAATGAACAGGTCTGTTCGCGATATTGGGGGAAGGTTACTGCTTGTTCCCCAGTTCACGTTATACGCATCGACCAAAAAGAACAGGCCATCATTTCACAAATCATTAAATCCGGATGAGGCTACAGTATTGTTTGACTATTTCACCGAGCAGTGCCGGCAATTCGTTGAAGTTGAAACGGGCGTTTTCGGCGCTTTCATGAAAGTCAGCTTATTAAACAACGGTCCTGTGACAATCCTGCTTGAAAAGGAATATGGTGATTAATATAATTTTTCACCGCTGTACTCATTTTCTTCAGTGTAAATCCTAATCAATGTGTCGACAGTGTCATCATACATCAATCTATAGCCGATGGCCCCTCCGGCATCCGATTTCACGTTATTGATGGAGGTGTCGCTATTCTCACCACAGTTATTTATTATGTACCACATTCCGTGGGGGGTGTAGATGAACAGTTCGCCCTCACCCATTTCAGCACCTTTCTTAAAGCTGTCTTCGGGGTCGTATATTTTGGTGGAATGGATTGCCAGTCTTGACAAATCCTGTTTCGGATGGGTCCCGGTCTTTTTGAATAAGGTATTCAGCCAGCTGTAGGCATTGTCCTTAAGGTTTACTTTAGCTATCGGATCGGCAAATGCTTCTTTAATCTTGTTTTGTCTTTTTTCAAGGGTGTTTTCGATTCCGAGTATCTCCTCAACTTTCGGCACATCCTCTTCAAGGCACCTGTATCCTTCAGGCCTTCCTGTAACCTTGACGATGCCGTCAACAAAATCCTTTCTTCTAAAATCACGCATATAAGATTTGACTTTTTCAAAATCTTCATCAGGTATCCTTTTGTTCAATCCATAAAGATAACCGTATTCGTTCGCATCGTAGCATTTTGTTTCCAATTTCAATTCCTTATCTTCCATTTCAATCACCTTTCATTATTCAACTAGTCTGTTAATATATTCTAAAATTAAGCCAATACCATATTCTAAATTGTTAATTCGCTCATTATTCGGCTCCGTTAACATTAATTTATAATTGCCTAAAAAAAGAAGAATAAAATACTCGATTGACGAGTATTCTATTTGAGTGTTAGTTTATAAAGTGTTGCATGCTGTGCGGTACTGATATTCTGCGCTTTAACATTATCTGGGAAGGTTATGTTCATTGTATAAAATCTCATCAGATAAACGTTTTTATCGGTATAGTTATTCAAGTCATCCGGAATAACAAATGTGTGATTGGTGACATTTTCTCCCAGATATGCCAGCTTATACGTCATATTACCATTTTTAAATCCATTAAACTGCTTATACACTTTATCTAATTCAGTATGTGTACGGATAAAATGGTTGTCTGTATCGTAGATGATAACAGTATCGTTGTTATTGATTCCGGAGAAAAATTCAGTCTCATTAATCAAAGTCTTGTGCATGCTCTTGATTTCATTCACCTCATGATAAACATTAAATGCGCCGACAACTGAAATCAGTATGATGATCAACAGGAGATGTGTCTTATTAAGTTTCAAATCACTTAATTTGATGCTGATTGCTATCCATAATATTCCAATAGCATGCAATATGTATCTGTCATATAGGATTGGTTTATATACAATGGATGCAATGAATCCTAAAAATATTGTTCCTACAAATGCGCCGTATCCCATTAGTAAAAATGCATCTTCTTTACTTCTGGTTTCTTTGAATTTATTGTATAGCATTATAAATAATGCAATCATAGCTAAAACACTAAATAACTGAATTAACTTATTTCCAGAAATTGTAAAAGCGTAACTAATGTAGTATACTAAATTATTGAATGTAACTTTAGTTATAAAGAAATTTCCATGAACTAAATGCAGTTGATTATATAATGATGGAATCCAAGGGATAAATAGAATAACGCAGAGCAATGCTGAAATGAATAGTTTCTTAAGATTGCTTGTAATGTTCTCTCTTTCCTTAAAGAATATGATCCAAACGAATAGCATTATATAAATTACAACTGTTGTTAAAATTGAAAAGTAATGGGTATATGCAGCCAAAGTTACAAATACCGCAAATAAAATCCAGGATTTATAATCGTTTTTATCCAGTATGTCCTTTACAAAAAGGAATGCTATCACCATAAATAACAGTGCCCAGGTATACATCCTTGCAGTCAGGTAGTATGTAAAGAATTCGGACATTGCGATAAGTGCTAAAGAGAATATGCCTGCACTCAATAATCCGTAGTCTTTTCTTATTTTGGTCAATGAAATTACTAATATAATTAAATATGGGATTAATGAAGGAAATTCAAGTAAATGCATAATGCCCATATTCAAACCTATAACACTAACTAATTTTTTAAACAGAAAACAAATAAAATAATATAATGGCGGATGCACATCACTTGCAGTAACAGTCACCATATCTGCAAGATTTAAATTCAATAATCCTCTTGTATAACCTTCATCAATACTTAAAAAAGGATATTTGATATAAACATAAAAAAGAATTATTAAAAATATAAAACTGATAAGCAATGGCAATATCTTAACAAAACCATAATCCTTACTATTATTTTTAAAGTCCATTTAAACACCTTTTAATCTTTTTATTCAAGTATGTCATATTATGTTTCTATCATTTATTTTTAATAAATCTATCCTATTGACATTTATTGGCTAGTTCTTTTGATATACAAATTTTAGATAATTGCTAAAATATTTTAAAATGATTTAATAAAACTATAATCATGTTTAGAAAAATGAGACGTCTTGGACAACAGTTATCTGATGAGGAGTGCATTGAAATTTTAATTAATGAGCCCCCGTGGCGTTTTGGCCATTTTGGGTGATGGTGACTATCCCTATGCCGTTCCGATGAGCCATGTCTATGTTGACGGAAAGATATATTTCCATGGTGCAAAGACAGGTCACAGAATTGATGCAATCAAAAGGAACCCTAAGGTGTCATACTGCGTGCTTGACAAAGGGGTTAAACAGGAAGATGAATGGTGGTATACCTTTAAAAGCGTGATTGCATTTGGAAAAATCACCACATTAACTGATAGGGAAGACAGGATTGACAAATTGACCCATTTGGGAAACAAATTTTTCCCAACACCCAAGGAAACAGAAGATGAGATAAACAGGCTTCTGGATAAGACAGAAGTGTTTGAGATAAGCATTGAGCATATGACGGGAAAGGTTGTCCGGGAAAAATGAATATGTCCTCAAGGGATATTATGAATGCCATTCCTTAAACTTGATTGAAAAAAATATCTTGATTAATATTTAAAATTCAATAAAAAATCTAAAAATTGAGATAAACACACTAAATTCTACAAAACAATTAAATATGCTTATTAATATAATTCATAAGCAAGTTACATAAGTATTAAAAAATTTAAAATTATTCAAGTGTTAATATGGTAAAGATTTCTGTTATTGTTCCGGTTTATAATAATGAAAAATATTTGGATAAGTGTTTATCCAGTCTTACTAAACAAACGTTGAGGGATATTGAGATTATATGCATAAATGACGGGTCTGATGACTCCTCTCAGGATATCCTTAATGAATATAAGGAAAAAGACAATAGGGTCATTGTTGTATCACAAGAAAATCAGGGAGCCGGTGCAAGTAGGAATAACGGGATGGACATTGCAAAAGGGGAGTACATATCATTTGTTGATGCTGATGACTGGCTTGAAAGAAATGCCCTTAAGGAATTATATGAAAATGCCATAAATAATGATTCGGACATGGTTCTGTTCAATTCGGTTGAGCGCTTGCCTGACGGGGAAAGGAAAGAAAGAATTTACATGCCGAATGATGATGATGTTGACTATGCTAACTTTGCCTTTGATTACAATCACTCCAAAAAGTTAGTGATGAATGCAATGTTTGTCGTATGGTCCAAGATATACAAGACATCATTTTTAAAGGAAAGCAATATCAAATTCGACACATACAAGATTTTTAATGATGTGCAGTTCCATATCGAATCAATGCTTCTTGCTGAAAGAATGTCTTATGTTCCTAAAATTCTATATAATTATAATAAATTGAATGAGGATTCACTTCAGACTTCAAAATCCAATTCCAATAAAAGACTGCTTGTTTTTGACGTGTTTGATGGTGTTGAAGACTTTTTAGTTGAACATGCCCTTTTCAATGAATTTTATTTGGAGTTCCTGCAATTCAAAATCACAGAATCAAAAGCTAATTTGGACCGGACCACAGATGAGTTCAAGGAGGAATTCTATCACAAAGCGAGAAAAGAGTTCATCGAAATGAATGTGGGAATAGAAACCCTTGATAAACTCCCGGTTAAGGATCAATTTTTTTATATGCGTGTTCTGATGAATGAGGACTACGCCGGTTATGACCTGTATTTCACTGAAGTCTCCAAACGCAGGGAAAATTTTGTAAATATAAAGTATGAAAATGAACAAATGAAAAAGTTCACCAGGTTGGGCATCAATCCCGAAAGGGACGAGAATTCAATAATTGTTTCCCTAACCTCCTTTCCGGAGCGTATGGAAGATATCCATTACTGCATATTTTCATTGCTGTCCCAGCATCTGAAGCCCCATAAGGTGATTCTGTGGCTGGCTGAAGATCAGTTTCCCAACAAGGAAGATGACTTGCCTCAAAAGGTATTGGATTTCAAAGAGCATGGCCTGACAATAGAATGGTATAAGGACATCAGGTCATACAAGAAACTAATTCCCACCCTATTGAAATATCCCGATTATTATATTGTGACTGCCGACGATGACATATTCTACCCGAAAAATTGGCTGCAGCAGATTTGGAAAGTTCATGAGGAACATCCAGATGAAGTCATAGCTACAAGGGTTAGGAGAATAACCTTTGAAGACAATAAGATAAATAAATATGGGGATTGGGAATTGCTTCATGAGACCTGTGACGCATCCTATCTGAATTTCCCAACAAACGGTGCGGGAACACTGTTTTTGCCGAACATGTTTTCCGAAACAATTTTTGATGAGGAGTTGTTTTTAAAGTTATCCCCCTATGGTGATGACATATGGTTCTGGGCAATGATGCTGCTTGATAAATTTAAAATAAAGCCCATCAAAAAGCCGGTTTATGTGTTGAAATATGTGAATATTGCAAGGGAATTGGGCATTGTCGGCGGATATAAACTGTGGGATACGAATGAAGAGAAATGCAATGACATTCAGATTGGAAATGTTCTTGATCAGTTCCCTGAAATTTTGACAATGTTGCTAGAGGAGAATGAGAATGACAAATGATGCAGATGAGTACATTAAAATTAAAAAAAGCGAACTCGATGAGTTAAAATCTAAAATTGAAGAGCAAGAAATTGTTATTGAACATGCAAGGGGTTACGCTTTTGGTTTGGAAAGTAAAAATGTCAGATATTTAAATAGGATTAAAGAGCTTAAGGATGATATTGAAGAGTATGAGACATCAGCAAGTTGGAAAATCACAAAACCCTTAAGAAGCATTATGAATTTATTTAAGTAAACATGATAACTGGAGATTGAATATGGATAACCCGATTGACGATGAGTTTTTTGTCATTGATTCAAATAACTTAAATCAAACAACCACAGGTTTATATGGGTATGTAGTTAATAAAGACGGTCTTGTCAGTACTGCCATCGAAAAAAATGAAGAATTAACTCCTGATGGAGCATATGTTTTTATTGAAGTTTCTGATGACAAAATAAGCATTTATCAGGATTTCATAGGGTCTTATGGATTGTATCTGTTTCAGGATGAAGATTATTTTGCAATTTCCAATTCATTTGTCAAGTTAGTTGACTACATCAAATCGAATCATGAAATCTCATTGAATAGGGATTATGCAAATGACTTCCTGTTTGCCAGTCTGACCACCAGTTCCTATGGCGGAACATTAGTAAATGAAATAAGTTTTTTACCTAGAAATTATATTGTTAACATTGATAAAACTAATAATGAATTTGATTTTGATGAAATCAATTATGATGAACATTCCATTTCCTTAAATTCCAAGGAAGGAATTGAAATATTGGATAATTGGTATTTCAAATGGATCAATATTATCAGGAATATCAAAACCAAAACCAACAATCTCTGTTTCGAATTGTCAGGCGGTTTTGATTCAAGGATGCTTGCGGCATTATGGTTGTCGGCCGGTCTTGATTTGGACGATATTAAAGTAATATCCATTGATGACGATTTGCATAGTCACGCCGAGGATTATGAAATCGCTTCACAAATTGCGGACCATTTCAATTTCGAGTTGAATAAGGGCAAAGTCAATGAATCTAAAGCATATTATAATGATATTGAGGCACCTTTAATGAACTCATTCAATGTTAAGTTGGGTTTTCACAAGCAAATGCATTTAAGAACATTCAGATATGATGACCAGATATTCACATTCACAGGCTTTGGCGGTGAGCTTGTTAGGGGCTTTTATAATACAAGGCCTTCCGATCATTTTAAAACATTTTTAAATAGTATGAGCTATAAGGATTATCCTTTAATAGAATCATCCCTGAACATTTATAACTCTGCATTTTCACAGATAAGCGATAAATATGATTTGGACATTGATTCTGTTGATCTTTTTGAAGAGTATGGTATGGAAGTGAGATGCAGACATCATTTCGGTAAGGGTGCTGTTGAAACTTATATGTCCAATGAAATATACTTAACCCCTCTAATTGATTCGGATTTATACAAGCTGACTCTCCATGATGATATCTGCAGAGATAAACAGTTATTGATGGTGCTGATTTTTATAAGATATTGTCCGGATTTGTTGAATTTTAAATTTGAGGGAAACCGTGGAATTGATGATAAAACAATAGAATATGCAAAAAAAATTAATGAAAGATTCCCGTCATCAAATAAGGAATTTGATGATATTGCAACTCCCCCATTAAAAACTGATTCTAATGATTCGGGTGAAGATGACCGTATACGGGAAGAGGATATCAATAACTTCTTAGAGGAAATATTTAATTCCAGAGCCTTTGAAATGGAATTTAAAAAATATTTCTCATTCAAAACATACAATGAAATCTACAATATAATCAAGAATACAAAATATTATCCTTTAAAGTCTGTTTATTCGGCCATTGCGGTTTTAAAGATTGCAAAGGATGTTGAAATATCCCAATTAAATAAGAATAATAATGAGATTATTTGGCTTAACAGCTTTTTAAACCCTGACTATGCCGAAAACATAATCATTCATGAAAACAAGGCGGAGCTAATGAAATTCGCCACCGCCCGTATCGACATTAAAAATTATGGTGAAAAGAACAATATTGAAATCATTGAAAATTCTGATGATTATTCGATACATTACAATCCCGATTGGTTCAGTGACAAAAGCGGATATGGATGGATTGTTGAAACCTATAAAGGTTCAATCGATTTGAAAATCAGATGCATAAACAAAGGAAAACTTAAAGTCTTTTTAAGATCCAATTTCTGGGGGGAAAATGGCAGATTCCCTATCTTCATCAATTATACGAATTTCACTGTCAACGGCAAGGGACATTTTTCCAATATCGTATGTTCCCATGATGAGCCGTTCACATTTGAAAAGGAGGTTGATGATGGTGAGATATTGGAGATTCATGTCGAATGGAATCCCGTGAATAAGTCATCGGTCTATATCCGGAAAGATGAGCAGACCAAAAAGGAGCCAAATGAAAAGGACAAGCCAGATGATTCATCATCAAACAAAATCAACTCTTTTCACAATAAATTTAATAAACTAAAAAATAGCATGAAAAAGATAAAATGAAGAACCGTGAAGCTTACTTTGATCAATTGAGGGCTCTTGCAATATTCTCTATTGTCTGTTGTCACGTTTGTGGTATGGGATACATCACCAAAAATCCGGATTTGCTGCTGCATTTCAAAACCTTTTATGCAACTATCTTAGTTAATTCCGGAAGATTCATAGGTGTCCCATTATTTATAATGCTTTCCGGGGCTTTACTCATCAATAAGGAGTATTCTTTAGCAACCTTTGTAAAGAAAAGATTCAGCAGGGTCATCGTTCCATACATATTCTGGGTCATCATAAATATACTGTTCTCCTCAATGGTTCAGCATATGGAGTTGACGCCAGAATTTATTTTCAATGCGTTCGTTGGTTTTGAAGGCGAATTATGGTTTATCAAGATGATAATTATTGTTTATGTTGCAATCTTCATAATCAATAAGCTATTGGACTATGCAAAATCCAAATCTTATGAAAAGGAATGTATCAATATACTTGTCATAGCATCCGTAATCTGTTATGCAATTTATAATCTGATTCATATTCCTTTTGAAATGATTTCCTTTTCCTGCTTGTTTATTCCATATGCAATATTCGGTTATTATCTGACTCACAGTGAATTTACAGATATGGGAATTTCCAATTTTAAGATTACTCCAAATAGGATTGTAATTAGCGCATTTATTTTATCCGTGGCTTGTTATCTTTATTTTGCAATGACTGTTTGTTTAAAAACCATTCAATTGAATAAGTTTTTCTCAGCTTCCTACTTCACCTTGGTTGTAATTATACTTAACTTTTGTATAGTGTTGCTCTTCAGGTATTTGCCTAGATCCGGGGGACTCGGTAAAAAGGTTAATGGTGTCCTGACATCAAGATACATTGCTAAAGCTATCTTATCCATAAGCCTGTGCAGTTATGGAATCTATTTTGCCCATATTCTAATATTGAAATATCTGGAGATAACCTACTTATATTCACTCAATTATTTCTACTATCCTAGCTGGATACCTTTATTGGTGGTTGTTGTATTTTCGGCTTCATGGATTGTCATCTGGATCATGAGCAAGATTCCCTATGTCAATAAAGTTTCAGGGGCAGGTTAGATTTTTTCACCGTTGCATCTATAATGCCGCACATTTAATTAAATTTGTGGCCATGCATTAATCAGATTGAAGACTGCCATCATAATCATCAAGGTTTTAATTTTATTTATCATTTAATCACCCGTTATTTCAATATAATCGACACTTCTTCATCCTAAAAAATATATAGATTAAGGGACATATTAATTTTCATGATTGGCAACGACTGGGATCCGGCTTTGGAGGACGAATTCAAGAAGGACTATTTCCTAAAAGTTAAGGAGTTTGTTGATGGGGAATACGAATCAAAAACAATCTACCCTCCATATGAGGAAATATTTAATGCATTTAGGTTAACCCCCTTAAGCACTGTTAGGGTTGTTATTCTAGGCCAGGACCCCTATCATGAAAAGGGACAGGCCCACGGACTTGCCTTTTCAACCCCTGACGGCCGTCCAATACCAAGATCTCTCAAAAACATCTTCAAAGAAATTAATGGTGAATATGGATATCCGATTCCTGAGTCAGGGTGTCTTGAAAAATGGGCAAAGCAGGGAGTGTTTCTGTTGAATACAGTTTTAACCGTTGAGGAGGGTAATGCCAATTCGCACAGCAAATGCGGATGGAAGACCTTTACGGACAATGTAATAAAATTGTTGAACAGTAATGAGAGTCCAATTGTGTTTCTGCTTTGGGGAAAACAGGCAGAAAAGAAAAAAGAGTTAATTACAAATCCAAATCACCTGGTATTGATAACGTCCCATCCCTCTCCATTTTCAGCAAGGCGAGGATTTTTAGGTTCAAATCACTTCAAGCATGCCAATGAGTTTTTAAAAGAAAATGAACTGGAAGAAATTGATTGGAAGCTATGACTTCTCAAAACATTCTTTTAAAAATAAAGAAGAATAACTTTCCACACATCCTTTGTATTATATTTAATTTTACAATGGGTGCAAATTCATGATTTACCAAATCAGTGTTTTCCCAGTACTCCTTATCCGCCAGGTTTGGTTCGTCGGCTTGTGTCATTGCCCTCCATGCATTGTAAAAGATTAAGTCCATAAATTTCGGGCCGTGCAGCTTTTTGGATTCAAGGTCTTTCCTGAATCTTTGAGCGGTTTTGTCAATTTTGTCAATTTCCTTTGCTTCGGGATGTTCCCTTGCACCAAATGCAATGGCTATTTTATAGTTTTTGTTAAAACCCCAATGCCTTAGGGTCTCGTCAATGTATTTGGCTACTTTATTATGCCCCGCCCCAGCTGTCGATACAGCCACCAAAGCTTTTTTATCAAAAAATGATGGCCTGTGATAAAAGTAGGCAGTATGGTCAAAGAAATTTTTTAAAAGTCCGGTCACATTCAGAGCATAGACGGGGGAAGTTATAATGAGCCCGTCGCATTCTTTGATTTTTTCAACAATGGGGTTTACAAATTCAAAGTGGGGACATTCGCTTTCACCCTCTTCAAAGCATTTGAAACATCCATTGCACAGGGGTATTTTCTCTTTTATCAGGTGCACCTCTTCAAATTCCCCATCCAAATTTGATTCAATCTGCTTAACAATGCTCCAGGTGTTTTTCTTTCTTGGAGATCCGTTAATTATCAAATATTTCATAATCATAACTCCTCAAGCTGGCTTTCCAAAACCTTCTTTTCCTTATAATCGAATCGCTTATCAAATTCATCCACATCATCCTGAGCTACATCGAATACATCCGGATTGTGGAAAATTCCTTTTTCTTTTTTTAGTCTGCTTTCATCAAATATTTTAATCATGAAAAACGGACATTCCTGTGAAGTGTCTGTTCCTTCTAGATACAGGTCATGTTTGGATGCACTAACAAATCCGAATCTCCGATAGTAGTCTTCATCGCCAACGACAAGGATAAATGGGATATTCTCTTTTTTTGCCAAATCAAGAGTATATTCAATCAGTTCAGAACCAAAACCCTGATTTTGATAATCAATGTGGACTGCTATGGGTCCCAAAATGACTGCATCAATTTTTTCATTTTCATATTCTATAAATCCTTTGGAATAGTTAATATGTCCTATGATCTGATTGTCATCCTCAATGACGTATGCCAAATCATTGACGAAACTTTCATCATCCCTTAATTCATGCACAATATAATGTTCGAATGCACCCGGGCGATATACATTCCAAAATGAGTTCCTGACCAGTTCTTCAACTTCTGAGTAATCATCTTCATTCTCTAGTCTTATTTTCATTCCAAACTTCCTTTTCAAATTTTGATTAGCGCTGCTTTCGGGAATGTCACCCATCTTCAAAAGTATCTGATGATATGCTTTTCAATAGGAATAATTATGCCATTCACAATATGGTTAATTTCTTTTGATAATGTTTTTTATGGATTTTTTTGAAAGACCGAATTTTTCTGATTGGGATTCTTTATTTTCATTCAGCTGCTCTTCGCTTTTCTTAATCTCATCAACATAGCTGTTCATTTTATCATAGGTCATCCATTCGATATGGATGTCAATTATTTCGCAATCCTTCACATCCTTTTTAAATGGAAACGCTTTATCATAGCCATATAAGTTATGGCCGCTTAAATAATTCTTGCCATTGATTGTCAATGAGGTATAGTCAACCAAAATTTCAATTCTGTTGTTGTTTTCATCCCTAATGTCGGCGCCCTTAAACCATAGGCTCAATTCACCATCATTGATCATTTTTAATTTCAAATCCAATTCCCCTTTGTGACTTTCAATTAAAAATCCCTCACCGGTATCGTCAGTCGCCCAGGGGGCGTTTTCAAACTGAAGATACTTATCTGAATTTTCAATAATTTCCAGGGAATTATTTTCACTGCCCTTATTCTTCATATCTATTCTGATAAATTCATAGGCATTTATTTCTTTGAAGTAGCCTTGAAGGTAATAGTTAACTTTTAATTCAAACTCCCTATAATTTTTAGACTTCAACGCAGTATCGAAGACATATCTGTTCTTATGGTCTATGTTGGAATTATCCACATCATCTTTAACCAATGGAAAATCATTTCTGATTCTTTCAAAAAATTCCTTCTTGTAAGTTTCTTCAACAGAATTGAATCTGTTGAATGCGCTCTTTATTTTTTTGTTTAGGATCACTTCCCTTAGTTCATCATAATGATTGTATTTCTTAGCCAAATCGACTATCATTGTGGAGATTGGAAGGGCATCTGCAAACCTCAGGTTTTTTGATGTGGTTATTGACTGATTTCTGATTCTGCGTTTGCACAAATGCTCCTCATAAAAGAACACTCTTTCAGCCCTGAAAAATGATTCCATAAAGAAGGGATGGTCTTCGAATATTAGGCCGTTTGGAAATTCCATATCTGAAATCAAATTCCGATTATAAAATTTGCTTTGTTGTGTGACGGCTATATCAACGACTCTGGCTTTGACATCATCATAACTGAAGATGTTTCCGTTGACGATTTCTTTTAGGAAATCCATTTCATAATAGTCTGTAGTGTATAATGACTTGTCCTCATCGTTAAGGTTGATTAGCTTAAAGATAATCATGTCCAACTCGTTCTTTTCGGCGGTTGCGTATAATTTTTCAAGCGCTTCCAGTTCCAGAACATCATCCGAATCCATGAAATAGATGTATTTTCCCTCAGCCATATCCAAACCGACATTACGTGAGAATGAAAGCCCATTGTTTTCCTGTGAAATCAGTTTTATTCTTGAATCCTTACTTTCGTATTCTTCCAATATTGACAATGAGTTATCGGTTGACCCATCGTTAATGCATATGATCTCGATATCGTCCAATGTCTGATTTATGATGCTGTCCAAACATTCATTTAAATAGTCTTCAGTATTGTAAACCGGTATTATAACAGATACTTTTGTCATTTAAATGCCTCATTTTTAAATTGATAAATAGAGAGTAGTCAATTAAATTTGTTTCTCTTTCACTGATTATAATATTATAATTCAAATTATTTAAAATTTTTTTAAGTGATTTTTCTAAAATTTGAGTTGTTCAATTCATTTTAAGAATTAACTCATAATTCCGAAATTAACCCCATTGGTTCCAACCGAAACAAAGGAATGCGAACCCTTATCGCCTGCTGGACTATCATATCTCTGAGATTCAATGGCATCTGTAATTTTATATATGGAATATTCATCATTTAACAGGGAATAGAACTCTGAAGTATTGTAATTGGAAGGTGAAGCACTTTTTACAACTTCCTCGATGGTCGGGGTTATTTCACTGCCGTTCCATGCAATGTAATAGAATTCATCGCCAGCCGAAAACCATAGCTTTGAAGTGTTCATCTGGCTTGACATGTCATATCCTGAAAAGAATACCGCATCATGGCCTGCAACCTCAACTTTTTTCACAATTTTATTATGTTCCATGAAGTATCCGTATAGGGACATTATTGCGGGATTTACATATCTGACAGTGAACACGTTGATGTCATAATCGTACTCATACATATGAAAATCACTGGAATACGGATTTTTGTATTCCGGAGGAATCTTGAATTCCTCATAGCCTACGCTGGCGTTGGTCCAATTCGAGGTGTCGATTGCATTAACTGCACTCATTAAAATAAATAACCCAATAATGATGATTGTTATTTTTTTAAGCATGGTGGATAATTTGTGTTAAGTGATATTTAAATTATTATTCTGTAATCGGAGGTTCTTTTATCCCTATCCTTCGAGTCCATATCAACCAAATCATAAACCAAGGGGTTTCTGATTAACATCCGCCATATTTCAAAAGTCACATTAATAAAATCATCATTAAGCTTAATATGGTCACGGATGATTGGGCAAACATAGGGAAATTCGGTTTCATCCAGAATCAAATGAAATTCACCATTTTTGGCAATATGTGGAACAAGCGGAAATGTTCTGCATTGGATTGGCCTTATGGTCCTGTCGCATTTTGGCGGATTGATGCATCTGACGAGATAAATGCTGCCCTTCCAGGAATGGGGATAGTTAATTTCTGAAGAATCCATATAATAAAGCTCAAAATCGGGGCTGTCCTCATACATTAGCTCTTCGCCCGGCAAAAGGTATAAGACAAGCTCTTCAGTGTGAGAGTCATCTTCATCATATACGCAGCATACCTCACCGCATAGCTTTCCACAGTCGAAATCAACAGGTGAGACTTCATCAAGTCTTTCATATATCTTTCTAATCGATTCCTTCATTTCACGAGCTGTAATTTCCATATTTCCCATATTTACTTTTGATTTTATTATTATTAAATTTTTTTTTAAAAGATTTATTAATGTCTGAAGATAATCTATTAGTAATGAATCTGCCAATCAACATCCTCATAGGTAATGGGATTTCTCTTATTGCGGGAATATTTCTCCTCATGAGCTGCATTGTCAACGATGAAAAAACCGCATATAAGTATCAGTTCCTGGAAAGTTTCACGTTAACGATTTCATCAGTTTTCTTTTTGTCATGGACAGGCGTCACCACCATGGGGATTGCTGCAACCCGGAATATGATGGTTTATAAGGATAAGCTGACCCTGAATTGGACTATTCTTTTTACCATATTTGCTATTGTTTTTGGATTGATGGTGAATACTATGGGATTCATTGGTCTGTTGCCCATAATAGGCATTGTCCAATTGACAATCTGCAATTATTATTTAAAGTCAATTAAACCAATCAAAATAAGTTTCATTGTCAATATTTTGATTTATGTTGTTTATTTCTATGCGATTTATGACTTCTCTTCAATGATAATCCAGATAATAACCGCTTCAATCGGTTTTCTGTCATTATTCAAATTAATCAAAGATGAAAAAGCTAATGTTAAATATAATTAATTGTTATATTATATAATTAGGAGGCGCATTATGAAAAAAATTTTAATTTGTCTAATTTTGAGTCTGTTCTTAATTGGATGTGTATCAGCAGCGGACTTGCCGAAATTCAACATGATTGATGGATTTAATGACACCGGCGATGGGATTTTTTTAAAATATGATTCAAATAAAAAGGTAAGTCAAACTTTCTTCATTCTGGAATACAATGAGCATGATGCAGGCGACTATCTTTTAAACGATACAGATTACGGCTATGTTGTATCCAACGGCACAAATGATACCTATAATTTTGTTGATAAACATTTGAAAGAGAAAGGCAGTATCGAATTAATTGAATTGGACGGTAAAAGATTCATTGTCGAATCATGGGATCCTATTGAAGGGGATGACCATGACTTTGGCGACACATTCAATAATCTATTGCAGTTCAATAAATTAAACAATATTACACCACTGAATGCAACGGAAATTATAGAAAAAGAGTTATTGAATCAGACAAATAGTACTAAGTAGTGATGTTGTTGCGGATAAAAATTCATTTATCCGCAAGAGTCCAGTAACATCTTTTAGGTGAAACGATAGTTTCATCTTTTTTTAATTCTTTCATGATTTTATCCACTTCTTTTTTTTCAACGCCTGAAAGTTCACTAACCTTTTTGGCGTTCAACGGTTCTTCGGAATTTTTAAATGCTTCGATTACTTTTTCTTTGTCATCCATGATATCACCTGATTAATAATATGTTTAAATAATTATTTAAATTATTAAACTAAAAATTAAAACCATGACTAAAAGGGAGCATATTATAATACTGATATTGATAACCGTTATTTTTGTCATTGCTATGCTCATCTTAAGTCAGACTCTTTTGGAGGATGAAAAAATAGAAAATTCATCAACTGCAATGTCTCGGGAGGTCATATCAAACTCATCCAATGACCCTGGTTCGGTTGAAGTTATTAGAAACATTGGCAACTCCAATTCCTCTAAAAAAATAGCTTATGTAGTCGGGCTTCATCCGCTGGAATACCAGACACACAGAACTTTGGTTAATCAGTTGCCCAAGATGACCAATTTGAGCTATTGCTATGATGTCTATATTGTTAATGTCACGGAGGATGTTGGTTATTATGGGGACGGATCATCTGATGACAGCCCTGGAAGGCAAAACGGGCAGAACCTTGCTTATAGATATGTCTATCCTCAGATTGTAAATGGAAGTTATGACCTGGCCGTTGATGTTCATTCGAATGTGGGTGCATATCCCTATAAGACATTTGTTTTCAGCCCCGTAAAGGAGGGGCTGGCCGGCGAATATGCAGGGGAAGTTGCAAACATGTGTGAAAATATTTCTTATTACACTCCGGACTCAACAACAAGCGGTCCTTACTTGACAATTCCTTTAAATGAGAAGGGAATTCCTGCGTTTTACTTTGAAGAGTATAGCTTTGCTCCGCAGGATGTAAAGGATGCGCATATGATGGAGCTAATCAGGGCTATAGATGGGTTGAGTTTCACATGAATATTTATATCATTTTTGATAAATAGTAATAAAGTGATTAATCATGGATTATGATGTTATTTATATTGGAAGTGGAAATGCCGCATGGCAAGGTGGCCGATTTTTAAGAAAAGAAGGCCTTAAAATATTAATCATTGAAGAGGATTTGTATGGCGGGGCCTGTGCAAACAGGGGCTGTAACTCAAAGGCTCTTTTGGATGCTCCTTATGAAATTAAGGCGCTGGCAGATAACTTTGAAGGCGTTGGAAAATCAGGTAACTTTGATGTGAACTGGTCAGAGTTGATGAAATTTAAGAGAAAAAGAATTGCAGGAATGTCAGTCTTTTTGGATGGCAAATTTGATGAATATGGCCTTGATGTTGCCCATGGAAAGGGTGTCATTTTAGACGAACACACCGTTCAAGTCGCAAATAAAAAATTCACAACAGACAAAATCGTTATCTGCACCGGCCTAAAACCTGTAATCCCCGATATTGAAGGCAAAGAATATTTGCATGACAGCACCGACTTTTTAGACATCGATGAACTTCCAGATCATGCAATCATAATAGGCGCAGGTTTTGTTGGCATGGAATTCGCATCAATACTGGCCGAAGCGGGAAAGGGGGCAGATGTAATCGTTAGAGGAAACATGGCTTTGAAATACTTCCACCAGCCATATGTTCAAAATGTCATTGAAATTCTAAAAGAAAAGGGTATTCGCTTCCATTTTAACCAAACAGTAAAAGAAATCATAAATAACATAGAGATTGATAATCCTGAAGAAAGGGTTTCAAATGTTGCCTGTGCACAAAATTCGGATGAACGTCTAAGAGACCCTCAATCAAAAATAGATAATCTTGCTTATGAAAATGGGTTCACAGTCAACTGCGAAAGCGGATTGAGCCTAACCGGCGATTATGTAATTGCGGCCATGGGAAGGGAAGCCAATGTTTGTGATATCGGCCTTGAAAATGTGGGACTGACATACTCCAAAAATGGGATTAAGGTAAACGGACACCTGCAGACCGAAGTTCCAAACATCTATGCATCAGGGGATGTTGCAGACACAGGAATCGCAAAACTTGTAACGGTTGCAATTCATCACTCAAAATACCTTGCAAAAGAGCTGTTGGGCGGAGCTGATGAAATAACATATCCTGTGGTTCCGGCAGTTGCATATACCATTCCGAGAATTGCAACAGTGGGCGTTACAGCTCATGCCGCCAGTAAAAGCGATGAATATGAGGTTCACACTATAAGATATGGCAGATCATATTCGCTGGAGCTTAAAAATGACCTGACCGCTGAAGCAAAGGTGATCGTTGATAGGGATTTGCAGATTGTAGGTGCAGAGATCTATGCTGCAGATGCTGAAAATGTAGCGAACATGTTTGCATTTATCATAAATAAGAAAATAAGCCTGGAAGAACTGGACTATATGATTTATGCATTCCCATCAAGCAGTTCAGTTTGCTTGTATAAGTTGCATAACATACATTACGATTTGTAGGTGATTAAATGAGTGAAAATAAAATTACATATGAGGATGTTAAAGAATACGAAAAATTTTTCACATTGATTCCGCCTTTTTTGCTTGAAAGATTTGCTAAAAAGAATAAGAATATTGTATTGAAATTCAAATCAAAAGCCGAATCTTACCTTGGCCGTTTAAATGACCATCAAAAAAGTAAATTGGACATTGTTTTAAACAGCGATGTTGATGAGCTTCAAAGAATAATGAATGAAGCATACTCACGGTCTAATAAGAAACAGTATAAAATTTTGGGAAATCCAAAATATAAGCAATTTGTTGAAGATAACCTTAATGAAGTACGTAAAATGGTTTATGGATAAGATAATTGCATTTTACGTTTCATATTCCTTAATAAGGTATGGTTTCATTACAGATTAGTGGTTTTGCTTATTGAAATATTCTTTATAATTTTCATTAGTTGCCATTATAAGTTTAGATTAGATTACTTCAAAATCAATGAGCCTTACTTTATTTGAAAGCAATTCCGGATTGTCATCTATCCTTTCGGATAATTTTGTAGTGATGTATTTTTTATTGTCGTCCGGAAAAACTGTAGCTATTTTTAAATCATCACTATCCATTAAAACACTTGCCAGGAAGTTTGCTCCACTTGATATTCCAATGCCTAAGCCGAATTCCTTTGCTATTATTTTGGACATGTTGATTGCATCACAATCATGAATCAAAACAATGTCGTCAATCAGGTCTTCATCGATAATTCCAGGGATGAAGTCATCACCGATTCCTTCAATCATATGGCTTCCCTCTTCCATGCCCATTTTAAGGATTGATAATGTGGACGGTTCAAGAGCAATTATTTTGGAATTCGGATTGGTATCCTTTAATCTTTTTCCAATTCCCATAAGTGTTCCGCCGGTTCCAATGCCTGAAACAAAAGCATTCACATCAGGTATGGAATCGATAATTTCCTTGCCTGTTGTTTTATATTGTGCTTCCACATTCAGTTCGTTATCAAATTGGAGTGGTTTGTATGCACCAATATCCTTTGCAAACTCATCTGCAAGTTCTAGTGCCTTTTTAAATCCTCCTTCTTCTTTGGATACAAGATGGACATGGGCTCCATACATTTCGATAAGCTTTCTTCTTTCAAGGGATACCCAATCTGGCATGAAAATATGGACGTCATGGCCAAAAAGTGTACCTATGGCACTGAAGGCAATGCCGGTATTCCCGCTTGTAACTTCCACAATGGCCTGACCTTCACTCAGATTGCCGTTTTCCCTTTCATTTTTGATAATATATAATGCCATTCTGTCTTTTATACTTCCAGTAAAATTGTAAAATTCAAGTTTAGTGTAAATGCTACTTAATCTTCCTTCATATTCATAATTAATCTTTATCATTGGTGTATTACCAATCAACTTTTCTATATTCATAAAATCCAATCCAATTTAATAATATAACATTATTATATATGTGACTCGATTATTAAAAACTTTTTATAAACTATTTCGTAATTGCTTATTTAACAGGCCAAAACTTATTAATTAAAAAGTATTAATATTTGATTGATGTTTAAGAAAAGATATCTTTTGATTTTATTGATTATACTTGTTATTGCGGTTTACGGTTTTGTCAGCATCAGTCAGATGGCAAATCCCGATGGCACTAACTTAAACAATAATTCCAAAATGGCCCGTGAAGTAATTGCAAACAATTCCGCTGAAGATTTGGGGACTGTTGAAGTAATTAAAAACCTTGGAAATCCTGATTCCTCCAAAAAAATAGCTTATGTAGTCGGTGTTCATCCTTTGGAAAATGACACTCATAAGACATTGCTTAAATTATTGCCACAACAGACAGATCTTGATTATAGCTATGATATTTATGTTATTAATGTAACTGAGGATTTCAGTTCTTACGGGAAGTTATTGCCTGACGATAATCCCGGAAGGGATACAGGACAGAATCTGGCTTATAAATACGTATATCCTAAAATCGTCAATGGAAGTTATGAGCTGGCTGTTGATGTTCATGCACATGGCGGGGCATATCCATATAACACATTCGTGTTCAGTCCCGTTGATGGCGGTTTGGGTGAAAGCTATGGAAGAAATGTTTCACAAAGCACAGAAAATGTTTCCTATTATAATCCGTATCAGACAACCAGCGGACCTTACCTGACAATTCCTTTAAATCAACATGGTGTTCCCGCATTTTATTTTGAGGAAAACAGTTTCATATCCCAAGACATTAAGGATAGGCACATGCTGGAACTCATTAATGGTGTTGACCATTTAAAATTATGAATTAGTGAACTGAATGTCTGAAGAGAATTATCTTGATGATGAATTATTGATTAATGCCCGAAGGCCCGAAGGCGAATTGGGCGTTGAACTATTGAATCACATGAATGAAAATCATGAGGGCCTTGCCAGATGGAGTGTAAGCCACTTGGACATATCCAAAGAGGATGTCATTTTGGATATCGGTTGCGGCGGGGGAGTTAATGTCAGCCGTTTTCTCAAGATGAGTGAAAATAGGGTAATCGGCCTTGATTACTCTGAAGTTGCTGTTGAGGAGTCAATCAAATTAAATAAATCAGCAATTGAAGGGGGCAGATGTGAAATCATTCAGGGGTCTGTTTCTGATTTGCCTTTTGAAGACAGCACTTTTGACATTGCCACTGCATTTGAAACCGTTTATTTCTGGCCAGACTTTGTCAATGATTTAAAAGAGGTCAGGAGAGTTTTAAAGGATGGCGGGATTATTTTCATAGCTAATGAAGCTCTTCCAAAAGAAGATGATTCTCGCCAGGAACATATTATTGAATTGTTGGATATGAACATCTATTCAGAGTTTGAATTAAGGGAATCCTTAAGCCATGCCGGTTTTAATGGAGTGAAAACATTTGTTAAAGAATCCAAAGACTCATTTACGGATGAACATGCCGATTGGATTTGTCTGATGGCTTTTAAATAATTATTGAATCTTGTTTTTTTTGATTAACTTTATATATCATGAATGAAATAATATACCTAACGAACGGTAGGTAGGTAATCATGAACACTAAAGAAAAAATTTTTGACGTATCATTGGACCTGTTTTCTAAAAAGGGTTATGATTCAGTTTCACTCAGGGAAATTGCAGATAATGTCGGCATTAAAAAAAGTTCAATATACAGCCATTATCCTTCTAAAGAGGCAATTTTGATGGATATATTCGAGTATTTCACAGATCTGTTCAAATATGATGAGCTTCTTAACAGCAAAGATTACATGTTGTCTCAAGACAATGAGATATTGCTTGAAAACCCTGAAGAGTTCTATCACATGGGCTCGGAAGCCATAAAGGAAATGCTATCACAGGAGCGGAACCTGAAAATTTGGAAATTGATATTTATCCAAATGCATTACAACGAAAACATCAGGCTGTTTTTCCAAAATGAGATACTTGTCAAACCGCTGATTTTCTGGAACGGGTTTTTTACAATCTTAAAGGAAAAAGGAATAATAAGAAAAGATTGTAATCCAAAACTGTTGGCCAAGGAATATTACAGCTTTCCGATATATCTGCTTTTAGAAATCTGTGCAAAATATGAGGACATTCCGCAAAGCTGTTTGGATAATTTCTTCAAAGAAGCGGAAGAACATGCAAAATTCCTGCTTGAATGCATAAAGGTGAAGTAAAATGAATTTTAATCTTCAGGATTATCTGGCAAATGGAGTTGAATATATACTGAATGATGCTGTTCGCAGCTGTCTAAAAAATCCAAAAGAGAGTCTGTTTCTACTTAAGTTTTCAAAGCATGCCAAAAAAGCCACTGAAATAAGGCAGGAACATGCGGAAAATGGCCAGAACATTCCGGTTTTTTTGATAGCAAGCATTACAAGTAGCTGCAATTTGCATTGCACTGGCTGCTACTCAAGAGCCAATGAGGAATGCTGGGATGGGGAACAGTTAAATCAACTTTCGGCCAGGGAATGGGAAGAAATATTCAGACAGGCAAAGGAGATTGGAATAAGTTTCATTGTTCTTGCAGGTGGGGAACCCCTGCTTAGAAGGGATGTTATAATCGGGGCCTGTGATTTTCCTGAAATTTTATTTCCAATCTTTACAAATGGGACCATGTTAAATGATGATTACCTGAAATTATTTGATGAACACAGAAATCTGGTGCCTGTTCTATCAATCGAGGGGGATGAAGAGGCAACCGATGCAAGAAGGGGGGATGGCATTTATAGGCAATTGACCGATTCCATGCGATCAATGAAAGAGAACAATATAATCTTTGGCGCTTCACTTACATTCACAAAAGAAAATTTGCCCGACTTGCTTTCCAATGAATTCATTGATGGATTACATGATTTCGGATGTAAGGTAGTGTTTTTCATTGAATATGTTCCGATAAATGGAGAAACCATGGATTTGGCACCCGGTGATGGTGAAAGGGAATTGCTGTTTGAGAAACTCATGATGTTGCGTCAGGAGTATTCTGACATGTTGTTCATGTCATTTCCGGGGGATGAAAAGACAAGCGGAGGATGTCTTGCAGCAGGCAGGGGATTTTTCCACATCAACTCCATGGGAGGTGCCGAACCTTGTCCCGCTTCACCGTATTCGGATATCAACGTTAAAGACACATCGCTTATTGAAGCATTGGATTCCAACTTGTTCAAATCCCTTAGGGAGGGCGGTATTCTCATGGATGACCATCAGGGAGGTTGTGTTCTGTTTGAACATAAGGATGATGTGGAAAGGATGCTGGGGTGGAATGATGGATGAGATAATCTTTCCATATGAGTTAAATGATGGCTATTATGCCAAAGTCAAATATTTTGGGGATGAATTCATAGAATATTCTCAAAGATTCAATTTCAAAAGTGATGAAGAATCCTTGGAAGCGTTATGCATTGGAATTTACTGGTATTTATATGGCACAACAGCTCTGGATTTAAATAGTAACATTCATCAGGCATTGGCCAATCTGGCAGAATATAGAAGAGCCTTTCCTGAGGATAAACCATTCATTGATGAGTTGAGGGGAAAATTATTAACGAAATTTCTGTTTAGGCCATATAAGAAAAATAATGAAAAGCTAACCAAAGAGAATCTGGATTTACTGATCAATTTTTTAGAAGCCACAGGAGATTATATTGATCAGATTCCCCATTTTAGAGATTTCACACATGATTTGGATGACTGTATCGGTTTGACAAAATGGTTTTGCAAAAATAGCGGTAAATATCTCGGTGAGTATACATCTAGTTTAGAAAAATATCTTGAAAATAATGGAACTGCTCATTTAATGGAGGAAGATGTCATATTTTATCATGGTCATGAGCTTGAGTATCATTTAAACATGCTTGGAGCTGAGATAATGAATAGGTTATACAGGGATGATTATGACAAAAGACCAAGAAAAGCAATACTCCTGCCTTCATGCATGAATGCCAACAATAAAAGATGCAGGGCAAAGGAAGAAAGGCTGGGTCATGTCTGCACTTTCTGCAATCCAAAATGTAATGTCTATAAAATTGCTGAAAGGTATCCCAATAATGAAGTCTACATCATATCTCATGAATCAACGGCATTTAAAGGGGCACGAAAACAAGATAAGGATGAATTGGGAATAATTGGTGTTACATGTGTCTTGAACTTAATTTCTGGAGGATGGAAATCAAAAAATCTTTCAATTCCACCACAATGCGTATTGCTGGAGCATATTGCATGCAAAAACCATTGGTTAAATGAAGACATTTATGGTGAAATAAATTTGGATGAGTTAAACTTGAAAATTTAACTGGACATATGGTGTTTCCCTTAAAATGAGAAAGTTTGGCAATCGGAATACGGTCATATTCCCAAATTTTGAGAAATCTCCTTTAATTAGGGATTACAAGAACATATTTATAGGTGAAAATATAAACTTTTAATTGATAACTTAATGTTAAATTGTTTTTTCTTCAATTATTCGGTAATGGGCGATTAAATGGACACGGAACTGGGCATCAATAAAAGTGGAATAGTTAATTACCTATTTGACTTCAGGGATTGTTTGGTCAAATCAAAAAAATCCATTTTGATGTATATAATTATGATTGCACTGGTTTCATTTTTATTGCTGGGGCCAGATAATTATGCCCATCCCAAAACTGAATTGATTGTAATAGGCCTGCTTGTTATATTGGGGATTTTTTCAATAGTCCTGCATTACAAGAACGGAAATGAAAAATTATATGTAACGGCATTTGTAGTCATTTTAATATTTGGTCTGGTCTGCTGTTTAGTCACCCCAATCATTTCTGTTTCTGATGAAGGTGAGCATCTGATGCGGGCAGAAATGACTTCCAGAGGGGTATTGTTCCCTGATTATGTTAATGGGTCTTATGAATCTATTTCGGCCATGAATTTTTTTGCAAAGTCTAATGATTTGACAGTCCTGCAGGTGGATGGGGACACAGATAAAATAAACCACACTGCCGATCATAAAACGGCCGCTTTTGAACAGAACCCCTTTTTTGGATATATGTTTTCCGGTCTGGGAATCTTTTTTGCAAAATTGCTTGACTTGAATGTTATATGGATCTTGTGGCTGGGCAGAATTTTCAATGCTTTATTCTATGCAATAACGGTTTCCTATGCGATTAAAAAGACACCGATATATAAATTGCCCATTTTTGCCATAGCATGTTTGCCCGTTTGTTTATTTCAGGCATATTCGGTAAGCGTCGATTGTATCGTTACAGGATTGGGCATTCTTGCCGTTGCTTACTTTTTCAACATGTGCGAAAATAAGTTCACAGCCCGCGACATTATAATTGTTGCATGCCTGTCCCTATTTGCCGGCTTGTGCAAATTGCCATATTTGGGGTTGGCATTGCTGTTGTTGTTTGCACCGACTAAAAATTTCAATGAAGATGATAAAAAACGATATTACGCCTATGCTGTTTTGGGAATAATACTTGTTTTGCTGATTGGAGTTCTATGGAGCAAATTGGTTGCAACACCAGCATTGTCACATTCCTGGAGAGCCCAATATATGATAGAGAATAATGTAAATATTTCAAATCAGCTAAATTACATTATTTGCCATCCATTTGAACTTTTCACTGGCTTTTTCAACTACATTTCCAAAAGCTTCAATAATATTTTTTCAATGTTCGCATTTTATTCATATTCGAGAGGGGGTGAATATGTTCCATCACAATTCATATCCACTTTAAACACTCTTTTCTTTGGATTGCTATGTTTCGGATATCCTGTTGATAAAAAAATTGATTTAAAATCAAAAATTGGGGCATTGTTTACATTTATTGTGGTTTTTGTTGGAATTTGCATTACCATGCTGCTGTCTTGGAGTCCTGTTGGCCAACTGACCTTTGCGGGAATTCATACAAGATACTTCCTACCATTATTTGCATTATTGCCATTCGTCTGTGGAATAAACATTTCTTCCGTTAAAGGCGATTCAATGGATTATCCTATTATTACGATGACAATACTGTTCATCTCTGCAATGATAATATCTTTAACAGCACTATACTACTAGATATACGTTTTTTTGTGTCGTGCGATTGATGCAGATTCATCCTTTTTTGGACTTTTAATCTAATAATTCAATAAGACTATAATTTTTTACATTAATGTATATTTTTGTACTACAAAGTTTTATATTATACATAATATAAATTAGTGTATATAGTTTTTCAATAAAATAAAATTAGAAAAATTCATTGTATAAATTGAAAATTATAATGGCTGAGAAAATGAATGGAACTAAAAAAATATTAACAATTCAAGACATATCCTGTTTTGGGCAATGTTCAATAACAGTTGCACTACCAATCGTTTCCGCATTTGGAATAGAAACCGCGATTCTTCCTTCTGCTGTCCTGTCCACACACACTGCGGGATTCACAGATTTCACCGTTAGGGATTTAACGGAAGATTTACCGGAAATTAGAAAACATTGGGAAAAGGAAGGAATATCCTTTGATGCAATATACACAGGGTTTATAGCATCTCAAGAACAGTTGGACTATATCAAGGATATCATAGATTCAAGATTAAATCCGGAAGGCCTTGTATTTGTTGATCCGGCTATGGCTGACCATGGTGAATTTTACAACGGCTTTGATCAGGAATTTGCAGACAAGATGGGTGAACTTTGTAAATTGGGAGATTTCATTCTTCCTAATACAACCGAAGCCTGTTACTTATTACACAAACCTTGGAAAGAGGAATTCACTAAAGAAGAAATGTTGGAAATGGCAAATGAACTTGCCGAGTTCACGAAAAGATATGTCATCCTGAAAGGGGATACACATAAGGAAAACGAATTGGGAATGATTGTTTTGGATAAAAAAGAGTCAACCTGTGAATTTGTATACAATGACAAAATAGATTACGTGTCCCATGGAACAGGGGATGTATTCGCTTCAACTTTTGTTGGATCCACCATGGTAGGCAAATCACCTACAGAGGCTGCAAAAGTTGCCGGCGAATTTACTAGAAAGGCAATAGAAAAGACTGTCGGTGATGAAAATCATAAATACGGAGTCAAATTTGAACAGGTGATTCCTGAATTATATGATTTATTGTGAATCTGTTTGCACTACTAGATAGTGCAAATACTATTTTTTAACAGAACTCTTCTTCAATATAATTATTTTAATAAGTTTCAATATAATTGTTAATAAGGTGATAAATTGCATAGGAATATGAAGATTATATTGATTGTAGCAATCTTGCTTGTTATTGCAGGATTATTCTTTTTTGAAAACAATAGCTCTTCTTCTCAGGAAGCACAATATCAAGTACTTGCAAATGAAAGCATCGGTACAGTTGAAAAGGGTGTTTATGGAAATGATAATGCCGCCACATCAATTGCCGTAATTACAGGGATTCATCCGAGAGAACCGTTATCAATTGAACCTGTAATAAAGGCGATTAAAGAATACGGCAATGACACTGTTAAAGTTATTCATTACCGGGTAAATGTTACAGACCATCCTCAGGATTATAAGATTGGAAGGGACAATGGTGAAAAGTTGATACATGACCATGTCAATCCTGATGTTACAAAATCCGATGCAGGAGCAGTGATTATCAGCCACTCCCATATACCTGAATATGGACAAGGATTTTATTTGGCCACACCTGAAATGGATGATGCATCTGTGAAGATAGCTGAAAAAGTCAAAAATTCAAGTGATTTTAATTATTATCCGGTCACTGGTCAGGAAACATACAAATCCACTTCAGCGGTTCTAGTTTCAAAACCGATAGCTCAGGCAGGATATCCAACTTTCGTTTATGAAATGCCTGAAGACATTACGAATGACACTGCCACCAGCAAAACATTGGAATTATTTGGAATGATTACAAAGTTCATTTCATAATTCTTTTTTTTATTTAAAATAATGATTTTTATGGGCTTAAAAAATAAAATCTTGATAATTGGCTTTGCAATTATTTTAGTTTCAGTAATTGGGGTTTCCGGTGCTTCAGATTATCAAAACAATCAACAGGCAATCGTTGATGATGCGGCCGGATTTGGCTGCTGTTCAATAATCCTGCAGGAAGACGGGATCGACAGCATCATGACTTTTAGGCGTGATTCAAATGTAACCGCCGATATTAAAATAGAAAATATTGATTGGCATGGGATTCCGGCCATTAAGCAATATAAAACTGATGGGAAATACTTTTCTCATGTAATCATCACTAAAGACGGTTGGATGATTGGATTCGGCGGAATAGATGATGGTGCTGATAGTGAAAAATGTGAAAATATCTCTTCGGGGATGATTAGCGATGATTTCACAATATCTGAAGAAAAACTGGAAGAGATTCAAAAGATAAAGCAACCCTATGGAAGAGGCCACTTCATCATTAAGGCACCGAATGGAAATTATGGTTTTGCTACAGTCGATAAGGTTAAGACAGGCCAATTGCAACCGGGCCACTACATTTCCCTGCCAAATGACTATTCATTATCCAGGGCGGGTGAACTTTCACTTGATGGTGACGATAAAATAAAAGAGATGGTTGAATTGGCACAATCTGATAAATACGGACTTGATAGGAGAGATATAATAACTTACGATTACCATTCAGGTGATAATGCCTATGCAGATGTATATGTTTCCAATGAGGACGGTTCTCTTTTGGGTGCCAACTATACCGGTTGTGTTGATGATGTCTATATCAATGATGAACAGGTCAAAGCGGAGGACATTCCAATTGCACCTCAATACAAAAGCATTGGCAAATTAAATTTTTCGGGTGCAGATTCACCTTTAAACATTATGGCGATTGTGGTTTGCATTGTTTTTGTCGGGGCGGTTTCATATGGAGCATTTAGATTTGTGAGGTTTATTAGACGACGCAAATAGAAACTTTTTGAAAAAGTGTTCCAACATTTCTCATCAAATCCAAGTGAAAACAATAGGGTAATATGCCGTTATGCCGAAATCATCATAGAAAATCATGATTGAATCCTATCTGAATTTTGGGATGAATTGCATGAACGGCGTACCATTATTTTTTTATAATTATTAAATCGAAATTGAAGTTTTAGAAAAATTTATTAGAAAATGATTAAATAATATTTATTAGTAACAGCAGGGTTTTAAAAATGAATTTCGATGATTTTAATTTAAATAAGCAGGATTGGATTTATTTGGTTATTCTTGTTGCATTTTCATTTTTATGCACTACAGGAGTGATGTTATCGAGGATGCCTGGGGGTCTTTTATTCCCTGATGCTGCTCTTTATTTAATCAGTGCCCTCAAATATGCCGGTTTGGATTTTTATAATGTGGCCGACCCTAAAGATTTGTTCTACACTCCAGTAATCTCATTTTTAACTTCATTATTTTTTAGAATGGGATATGTTGATAAAAATGCAATTATTTTTGTAACAAGTTTCTTTAGTTTTTTTGCTTATGTTGGCATGTTTTTTTTATTAAAAAATAGATTTAATTCGTTATTAAGTTTAACTGGAGTAATCATATTCGGCAGTTTATCGGAAGTGATATTCAGCATATCAAAAGGAATGATTGATGTTCCTGTTGTTTCAATTTCCATTTGGGTATTGGTGTTTGCGATAATGGCGATTGATAAAAATCCTAAATATTTCCTTGTTGCATTCCCTTTATTAGTAATGGCTTTCTTTACAAAATATGTTGCCGGTTTCATATTGCCTTTGATCTTGCTTTACTATTGCATGAGCAGGAACATAGTTGATAAATTTGACTGTTTCCTTCATGACAGGACAGCTTTCAAACAAAAACTCAAATGTTATTTATCTTCCAGAGAATTTAAATATATCATATTTTCATTATTAATTAGTTTAATCTTAGCTTTAATAATCTGTAAAACATTAATTTTAGATTTCGGAGGTTCTTTATCATTTTTCCAGCAGTCAACGGAAACCTTCAATGGCCATGCTTATTCAACTTCAGGGTTTGACTATAACATTGACAAATCTTATTACTTGGATCATCTCTACGATTTATTTTTCAAATATATGGACTTCAGCTATATTTTGGTAGTGCTATATGGAATCTGCGGTTTAGGTCTGATAATGAAGGGTATAAAAAATTTTAATATCCTTAAATCTGAAAAAAGGCCTTTCAAGACAAAATATCTAGAAAAAATCTTAATCGTTGCCAGTGCTGTTTTGATATTCGCTTCGTTTCTAACCTTCAATGTGATTCCCAATCATTTGGTTTCAAACATATGCCTGTTAATTTCATTGACATTCATCCATTCGATTTTACAAAAATTTGAAGTTGACAATAGAATCCTATCGTTGGATTTGCTATTTTTAGCATATCTTCTGATAAATTTCATTTTCGTATCAATATATCCTGTCAAAGTACTTAGATATGCATTGCCTTTTATCCCGCCGATTATTTACTTTGTAATTTTGGGTTTGGATGGTATTGTCGAGGACATTGACTTTAATAAGTTATCAAAAATAAAGCCGGATAAAAGCATTCCCATTATTCTAATGATAATCTTTTTAATTCCGACAGCAACCGCCATATATTCGATGGAGTTTGGCAATGACCTGGATGAGTCCTGTGTTTTCATCATGAATAACGATTCGGATTATCACAACGAATCCTTTGCCGCATATTTCGGTCACTCCAGAATCATACGATGGTATCTGAATGTTAACGTTACCACTTTGGGTATCGGCGACCCTAATCTGGAAACTTTCGACAATACGACATATGTCATTCTTGATGATGATATTGATTTTAAAAATTATCATATAATTAAAACATATGGCAATTTCAATGTCTATCATCATGATTAGGATGTGAAATCCTGCAAAAGAGAATTTGGAACATTGGAGATATTTATCCAATGCATGTGTTTATATATTCAACTTAATCCCCCATTAGTTTTTAATTGAAAATTTTCAATAAATTATAAAAATTATAATCGATAAAACTATTGTTAGTCATGTTAGAAAAACAGTCCCTTTAATGCATGGATAATCGTTCTGGGTTTTGGATGTTTCTAAAACGCAGCATACGCCTATCCTGTTTTAAGTGCGATTCCCATATTGACAGGGATATTCTGGGAGTTTGTGGGGATTTGATTTTTTAGAAAAGGAGAATTAGGAATAAAAAAATTCTTTGTCTTTTAAGGTTTTGATATTATGAATATTTTAATATCCAATGATGACGGCGTTAGGGCTCCGGGGATATTGGCTGCAAAACAGGCTGTTGAAGATTTGGCAAATGTTTATGTCGTGGCGCCGGATAAGAATAACAGCAGTGTCGGGCGACGCATTACCTTATTCAAGCATTTGAAATTGGATTCATGTGAACTTGAAGATGGAAGTCCGGCTTATTCGGTTTCCGGAAGTCCGGCGGATGCGGTCATAGTTGGCGCAAATTACGTAATGGATGAAAAGCCCGATTTGGTCATAACCGGAATAAATTCCGGCGTTAATATAAGTTGCGACATTACAACATCAGGGACTGTTTGCGCAGCACTGGAAGCAGTCAGTTTAGGCATTCCTGCAATAGCCGTTTCATTGTTCATGGATCCAAAAACTTCATACAAACAGGATGAAAATGGTGAATGGTACATTGATTATGATTTTAGTCTGGCAAAGGAAGTTTTGCATGACCTTGTTTTAAAGATAATCAATAAAGGATTTCCGGATGGGGTTGACCTATTCAATTTGAATGTACCCTCAAATTATGACTCTAAGGACATTAAGATAACACATCTGTCACACAGAATGCTTGATAAGAAAGTCATTGACAACACAGAAGACTCAGAGATATTCAACTATCCCCTGGATGAAAATCAGGATAGTGACGATCTGGTCATGATCACTTCCAATCTTGTCAGGGAATACGAAAAAGGCAGCGACGGATATGCATTGATTGTTGAAAAATGCCCTAGTCTGACTCCCCTAAATGCCAATATGACTTACCATGATTTAAAGGAGTGGTAAATCGGATACGGTTTGATTTAAATGAAAAGCGGTATTGAAATTAGAAAGATTGACATAACAGAATTGGATGTTGACGTAATCGTAAATGCTGCAAACAGCAAACTTCTTGAAGGGGGCGGTGTATGCGGAGCAATATTTCGAAAGGCCGGTTCGGTTGAACTTGCAAATGCCTGTTTGGAGATTGGAGGATGTGAAACTGGCAATGCAGTAATCACTCCCGGATTTAATCTTTCGGCGAAACATGTCATTCATGCCGTTGGCCCCATTTGGCATGAGGGAGATGAAAACGAAGAGGAACTCCTATACAGTGCCTATAAACAATCATTGGTTTTGGCAAAAGAAAATGAATGTCATTCAATTGGTTTTCCAGTAATCTCATCCGGCATATACGGATATCCAAAAAGTCAGGCATGGCAAATAGCAGTTCGGGCATGCAAGGATTTTTTAACCAATAATTCAGGTTATGATATTGACATAATCTTTGCCGTGTTAAGCGATGAGTCTAAAGAAATGGGCGAAAGGGCAGCTAATGATATTATGAATCACTTCTAAATGAAAGCCATAAAATCTAATGGGGCATATTTCATAAATATTTAATTGAGGATGAAGATGGAAACTGGTCTTAATGAAAAAATAAATGGATATAAGGAAACACTATTCGAAACAAAGAAATATTGGTTAATCTACATCATATTCATAGGAATATCCTTCGCATCCACTTTGACAAATAAAAACTTTGCACATCCCAATTTGAATTGGGAATGTTTGCAATCATAGTCCTTTTAGGAATATTTTGCATTACATATTACTTCAGGCATAATGATGATAAGGAATTATATAAGGTTGCTTTTGTAATAATTCTGTGTTTTGGAGTGATTACATCAGTCATCGTGCTGATTTGTGATGTCAGTGATGAGATTGAACACATGAACCGTGCTGTAATTACTTCAGAGGGAGTTATATTCCCTCATTGGACTGGTGAAGATTATAATCTAACAAGATTATATAACTACACCCATGGTAATTTAAGGGATGGTTTTAATAGTCAGGCGGGCTATACGGTTCCAAAAGCCATGTACTTCTTTTCAAACAATCTTGGCAAACCTGTTTTTGAAACTGATGGACATGATGCAAAAATCGATTATACTCCTGTAATCGTCCATTCTGCTTTTGAACAAAATCCATTCTATGGATATTTGCCACAAGCAATAGGAATTGCAATGGCTAAATTATTTGATTTGAATGTAATTTGGATGTTGTGGTTGGGAAGAATTTTTAATCTTTTTTGTTATGCTACATTAATTTCATTTGCTATTAAAAAAACACCTTATCTTAAAATACCTCTTTTGGCTGTTGCCTGCATTCCAATCACGATTTATCAAGCAGCATCTACAAGTATCGATTCTATGATTTTTGGTTTAGGCATTCTTGCTGTTGCTTATTTCATTTATATGCTAAAATCTCCAGTTGAAAATAGGGATATTGTGATATTTGCAGTTATAAGCTTATTGTTAGGATTATGTAAACTTCCTTACCTTGCATTCATATTTTTACTTCTATTTGTGCCTTTTGAGAATTATAGAGACAAAACCAATTCAAAAAAATTAATTGTAATGTGCATATTAACTGTTGCAGTAATCGGAATCTTGTGGAGTAATTATGCAACTCCTAAATTAATGCATTCTTGGAGATCACAATATTTTGAGGTTAACTCAACTGCACAGGCACAGTACTTTTTAAGTAGTTCTGAAAGATTAGGCAATTTTTTATTTGATATTGCAACAGTTAAAATTATCCCATTAATAAATGGTGTATTTAATTTTTATGGATGGGGACCTAATGGTGAACATTATAATGACAATTATTTATTAATTACAACACTATTGCAGTTATTTTTATTTTTTGTATGGTTCTTGTATCCAAGAAAAGTTAAATTCGATTTAAAAGCCAAACTTGGTGCATTATTTATAATATTGGTTGTTTATATTGGGACTTGTTGGATTCAATTGTTAACCTGGTCAGGTGTAGGCAAGATTAATCTTGGAATGAGTACCAGATATTTCCGCTTTTAGCATTGATTCCACTTATTTTTGGTATTAATAAATGGACGGACTTAAAAGAAATTGATTATTATTCTGTTGTCTGGATAATTGGATTTATGGGTGCTTTAGTACTTGCCTTTGCAACAAAATATTATTGAAGATAGCATTGATTCCCATCTTTTTAGGTTTTAATCATATGGAGGGCGACAAATCGGAAATAGATTATTATCTGGTGGTATTGACTTTAGTATTCATATGTATGAGAATATTCGCAGTGACAACCTTGGTTTATTAATGCTGGTTGTTCCTTATATCATTTTGTTTAAAGGGAAGGTTTGCAAATAAATAATCCCCAAGGCAGAATTATAGTTTTTTTATAATGTAATATCAAAAGATTTATACATAATAAAAACAAAGGAGAATATGTTTTAACTCTAAATTGAATGTTAAATTGCAAATATTCAAAATTTTAAGAATGATTCATATGGATAAAAAAAATATAAGTAAGAATAATGATTATATTTCTAGATTTTATGATAATAAGATTCCAAAAGATAAGTTACAGGACAATGGAATTCCACCTAAACTTGCATATGAACTCTTACATGATCAATTAAGTTTGGATGGTAATCCTTCACTCAATTTAGCAAGTTTTGTAACAACTTGGATGGAAAAGGAAGCAAATCAATTAATATTAGAAAATATTGGTAAAAATTTTATAAATTTTCATGAATATCCTCAAACATATAAAATTGAAAAATATTGCATCAATATAATTGGAAACTTATTCAATGCACCAGATGATTCAAAAATTATCGGCGCTTCTACAATCGGATCTTCTGAAGCCATATTGTTGGGTTTGCTTGCCCATAAATGGTCTTGGAAGAAAAATAGACAAAAGAATAATAAGAGCTTTGATAAACCGAACATTGTTATGGGTGCTGACACTCATACTGTTTGGGAGAAATTTGCCCTGTATTTTGATGTTGAATTAAGATTGATTCCCTTAGAACATGGAAAATATACCATCAATGCCGAAGATGTGGTGAATAATGTTGATGAAAATACAATATGTGTGGGTGCGGTTTTAGGAACAACATATGTGGGTCAAATGGATGCTATAAATGAGATAAACACTGAATTGCTAAAGATTAAAAAAGAAAAGGGTTGGGATATACCTATCCATGTTGATGCGGCTAGCGGGGGTTTCATTGCACCGTTCATGTATCCTGACTTAAAATGGGATTTTGAATTAGAACAGGTAAAATCTATTAATGTTTCCGGACATAAATACGGGCTTGTTTATCCGGGCATAGCCTGGTTAGTCTTTAAAGATGAAAAATATCTGCCAAAAGAGTTGATTTTCAATATTAATTATTTGGGTGGAGACATGCCAAATTATTCTTTAAACTTTTCCAAACCGAGTACCCATATTATTGCACAGTATTACAATTTCCTGAGACTGGGAAAATATGGATATAAAAATATAATCGCCAATATTATGGAAAATGCGAAATATTTAAAGGAATGCATAAAAAAATTGGATAAGTTTGAATTGCTTGATGAAAACCCTCCATTTCCAGTCATTGCGTTAACTCTAAAGAATTCCGAAAAATATACTGCGTATCATGTTTCTTCAATGTTAAAAACTAAAGGCTGGGTCGTACCAGCTTATACGTTACCTCCTAATGCCGAGGATATGGAGGTACTCAGGATTGTTATCAAAGAGAATTTTGAAAGGAGTATGATTGAAAACTTTATTGAAGATTTAAATGATGTAATAGAGGAGTTAGAAAAATATTAAGTAACTGGAATGTTTAGCGCAAACATTCAAGATGTTATATCCTAAATAGCATTTTAGCGTTCTCTGCGGTAATTTCCATGACATCTTCCTCTTTCATATCCAGTTCCTCTGCTATTTTTCGTATTGTATACCTTATGTTTAGCGGGGTATTTGGTTCGCCCAGTTTTTCTTCCGGCGTCAGATAAGGGGAATCCGTTTCCACAAGCACATGGTTGATATCAATTTCTTTAAGCATTCTTCTTGTTTTCTTGTTGTTTTTGCGAGTGACTGTTCCGCCTATTCCAATATAGAACCCCAATTTGATGAACTCCCGTGCCATTTCGGCCGAACCCTGATAGGAATGCATGAATCCAACCACATCATGCCTTTTCAATATGTCATAAGTGTCCTGCATTGCCTTTCTTGAATGAACTATCACCGGCAAATCATGCTTTTGTGCAAGATTCAGCATATTTTCAAACAATTCCTTCTGCTTATCGCTATTGTCCTTTGTATGGTAATAGTCGATTCCAATTTCTCCCACTGCAACCACATTGGGATTGCTGAGCTGCCCGTCCAATAGAAGAATGTCTTCATCGGTTACTTCATCTGCAAGGGAATAAAAATATCCTATAGCGGCATGAACATTTTCATATCTTTCTGACAATTCCAGCACTTCCTCATTGCTTACAGGGTCAGTGCCGTTCAATATCATATGTATTTCATTTTTTGCGGCCTGCATTATTATTTCTTCCGCATCTTCCATTTCGCTTTTATAAACATGGCAATGTGCATCTATTATCATGAAAATCATCATTTAAAAGGATTTTTGCATTAAGTTTTTATTCTTTTGACTTCAATTATTATATAATTAATCGAATTAAATTATATTTTTTGGTGAGCTGCTATGGATGAGAAGTTTTCAAGAACAGAAATGTTGATTGGAACTGATGGAATGGAAAAATTAAAGAATGCCAAGGTTGCGGTTTTCGGGCTTGGCGGCGTTGGCTCTTTTGTCTGCGAGGGACTTGCAAGAAGCGGAATAGGCAGTTTCATTCTGGTCGACTATGACAAAGTGGACAAAAGCAATATCAACAGGCAACTGATTGCAACAGAAAAAACCATAGGGAAATATAAGGTTGACTTGATGAGGGAAAGGGTCCTTGAGATTAATCCTAATGCGAACGTTGAGGTATACAGGGAATTTTACATGGCGGATTCAAAGGAGGATATCATTACAGAGGATTTGTCATATGCTGTTGACTGTGTTGATACGATAATGGCCAAGATTGCAATCATATGCAATTGCGATGCCATCGATGTTCCCGTCATCTCATCAATGGGAACCGGAAACAAATTAGACCCTTCAATGTTTGAAGTGGCTGACATTTATGAGACCTCTGTATGTCCGCTTGCCCGAATAATGAAAAAGGATTTGAGAAAAAGGAATATAGAAAAACTGAAGGTTGTCTATTCCAAGGAAAATCCGATAAACACAAATGACTGTGCCATAAACCAAAACAGAAAATTCAAAGTGAAGGGCAGCATTTCATTTGTGCCCTCTGTAGCGGGACTGATAATTGCAGGCGAAGTGATAAAGGACATTGCCGGCAGGTGATTTGAAGATTTGAATTGATTTTTATACATTTTTCCATATAATCACTATAGTTCGTTTTCATCTTGATTGCCAGCAATCTTTGCAGTTTCTTGACATTTCCATATTTCACATCGGGCGGCTATTGGCTTAGTGTACGGTTGACTTTTGAAAAGACGATATTTCCACGTTTGTCTATTTCAACTGTAGGTGAATTCAAAACAGGCTCATTCCAGCTAATGATATATACATTTTCAGCAGTGCTGTTTGCAATTAATTTATTGATGTCATTTCCGTTATAGCTTTCAAAATCATATATCTGGTGAAGCCGTGTCATGTTCTCTCCGAATAGCTGGGCCATATTCAGGCAATACATGTCAGTCTGTTTGGACAGATGCAGGAAATACATTATCAGATGTGGATTGGTCACGATAAGTATTGAATCCTGATCCTGTGTGATATTGTCCAATACCTCTTTTTGTTCAAGGCCATTCTTATATAGGTCATCATTAACGGAAACTGTTGTTGCCATTCCGTTAACTAAAAGCAGCAGAATCAATGCAAATGAAATTAGAAACATCCTTCTGTTTTCGATTTTGCTCAGGAGGATTGAAATGCTTAACCACAAAACTGCTGAGGCAGGAATCAGGTATCTAATCACAAGTATCGGTCTGAATACAACTGAGATTATGACTGACAGAATGATGGTTCCCAGATATATTTCGATTCCGCTTAAGATTAAAAATCGATTCCTTTCATCAGTGTTTTTGGCATCCTTTGAGTGGATAAATACGATAATCGCTAAAATTATTATTGCCGCCGCACTGAATAGCAAATCGTTATTGTATGCGAAATATCCTAGTGCTCTAATGATCTCATTAAAGTTTACAGCTGGAATCCAGTATGTATGGTGAATCGTTTCCAATTGGTTTAGCAGGGTAAATGCCCAAGGGACATATAGGATTATTGCCGCTGCCACTGACAATGCCCAAGCCTTAAGTTCTTCCCTTTCGAATTTCATCAGATATACCAGGAGAACTAGATAAAGGGTTCCTGCAGTAATTGCAGCAAAATATTGGGCATATGCACACAATACGCTGAAAACTGTGAGCAGGATCCAAGATTTCCTATCCTTGCTTTCAATCAAATCCATAAATGCTATAAAGGCAAGCACTATAAATAGGATTGCCCAACTGTACATCCTTGCACGCACAAAATGTGAAAAGAATTCGGTCATTATTCCCACTGAAAATGCAAACAAACCTGCAGTGAACCATGAGAAGTCCTTTCTTATTTTGGCTGCTGAAACGATTAGAATAAGGATGTATGGAATTATTGAGAGAATCTTCAAGCTGAATAGAAGGTCCCATCCCAACGGTTCGGTGATGCTTACGAAGGCTTTTCCCATCAGATAGTAAAGTGGAGGATGCACATCTCCGGCAGTGACGGTTATCAGGTCACCTACAGGCATATTGAGAAGTGTCAATGTAAAATACTCATCAATATGGACAATGAGGTGATTCAATGGAGATAAGAACATGTAGCATAACGTTAGAATACTCAATGCGAAAAAAGTCATGCCTATGATATCCTTCCTTTTATAATTCTCCATGTTGTTATTTTGAATTGCATCATATTTTATAATTTTGTCATATTTTTTTTACATAGGGGGTAGTCTGTAAAAAATGAGGTCTGTAACTCGGTAAAGAGTATTCTAATAGGCTCTCATTACTTCTTATGATAATTAGTTTGAGATTCGTCGAATAAAAGAAAAAATAGTTGCAGATAAATAATAAAATTTATATATTTGGCGAGGAATCCGCTGGAAATGATAAATATGAAGGATGCAGTGCTCAAGATACCATAACGGTTACAGATGATGCTCCAGACCATCCTGCTGTAGTAACCACTATTTAAACAGTTTTTAGATCATAATCATAAATCAGTATTTGAATTTACAATAAATCATCTAAATATACCTAATTGAAGTTTCTACACTGTTTATACTTCGATTAATATTATCCATTTTATTTTGTATATTATCTAATTCGCTATTAATTTCAGTTGATTGCCTCATGAGTTCACCAAGAGCCGCTGAATTACCTATTATGCAGCCTTTAACATTGCATATTTCCTCTTTTACACTATTCAAGTCATCTGTTAATTTATTGGTAAGTTCTATTAAATCGTCCAAATTATTGAGTTCTATGGTTATTCCAAAATCCTTTTCAGATATTTGGAAAATTGAAGTGTAAGGAATATAATAATTATGCTCCTCATATGTAATGGCATGGTTATTTAGTGCAAAATAATTATCGGCAACTGAAATTAAAGTATATGTGTATCCAGTATCATCATTCTTTTTTGTTTTTAATTTTATTTGTTGGTTCAAATATTTTTCTAGTACTCCCTTCATGTTTTTTAATATAAATTTAATTTAATATATTCATTTCTAAATTTCAGTCCTTTTCCAATAATTGTTATTAAATCAAGTCCGCCTGCTTGGACCCCTAGACAATCATACTTCTATGAATTCAAATACTCTGGCTGAAGCAAGAGGTCTTGAATCCACAATGCTTGCTGCTTGTGTATGAAGTCATGATTTTTCAATTAAGAAATAACTTCCACTTCAGAACCCCTTTGTGCCCTCCGTTGCAGGAATAATAATTGCAGGTGAAATTTGAATTATTCCTAAGGCAACATGGAATATACAGCTAATATACTTGGAATCGCAATGATGATTGTATTTCGAATCATCCTGTAACGACGTCTTTTCCATTGTTTTTCTGTCAATTCCTTAACTTTCGGAATTTTCAAGACACTTAAAATAATACCCGCAGACAGGAAAATGAAATATGTATTGATGATAAAAAGATATCCCGCTCCAAGGAGCATATCCCACCTGCCGTTTGCTATCGAATAGCCGCAGGTACACAGTGGCGGCATTAGTGCAGTTGCAATTGCAACACCGGGGATAACGGTGTTCGCCTTGTCTTCTCTGGTTTGTCCGATGATTCCTGCAAGTCCGCCGAAAAAGGCAATGAGAACATCAAAAAAATTTGGTGATGTTCTTGCAAGCAATTCAACCGTTGGCTCTTTGACGGGAGATAAAAGAAAATAAATCATTGCTGCAGTAACACTGATTGCAATCTGCACTCCAAAACCGAGAGCATGTTTTCGAAGCAGCGGATAATCTGTGGATACGCTTGCATATGCAGAGGCAAGAATGCTTCCCATCAAAGGTGAAATTAGCATTGCACCGATAATCACAGCCGTTGAACCCACATTGAGTCCGACAGAAGCAATTACCATTGCACATACCAGTACACACATATTAGTTCCAGTGACTTTCCCACCATCCAGAAGACGTGCACGAATCTCCTCATTTGATGCCGAATCCTCTGATAATGAAAACATTTTTTTGAATTTTTCCTTCATTGTTTCTTTTTGATTATTCTCCATGTTCATATTGTCATTTCCTTATATCTCATAACACACGGCACAAAAATGATGCCGTCCTCATTTGGAACGTCATCTGCTGTGCGAATCTATTGAAAATTTTCATTTAATGATATATTTATTCCTTAATAAATAATTGATTTTTAACATTAATTAAATTAATTGCCCTATTTTTATTCTTATAATATAAAAAGTATTTGACATTAACTGCCATGTTTAAATTGGATGTTTTGGATTGAAATATTCAAACTGAGGGGCATGATGTTTATAAATGTTCACTAAAAATGAATAAAAGCAGTTGATTGATAAAAGTTTGCTGACAACATTTGCTAAAAAATGTTTTTAACCACAAAGAGGAATTAAATTAGGTTTAAATATAATAAAATTAAAATTAATATTATTGTTAAAATATATTACATTGGATGGTTGTAATGAATATAAAAAGAATTTTAAGTATTTTTATTATTTTCACAGTTTTAATGTTGTGTTGCGGTGCTGCTTTTGCATCAGATACAATTGATGATTCCAATCATGATGGATACTCTATTGATGATTTTAATTTAGGTGATCCTGATTTAGATGGTCCTGATTTAGATGATGAGGACTTTGAGGATGATGATGATTCTGATTTAGATGATGAGGACTTTGAGGATGATGATGATTCTGATTTAGATGATGAGGACTTTGATGATGATGATTCTGATTTAGATGATGAGGACTTTGAGGATGATGATTCTGATTTAGATGATGAGGACTTTGAGGATGATGATTCTGATTTAGATGATGAGGATTATGATGATGATGAAGCTGATTTATACGTTAATACACCTCCTCAAGTGGTTAAAGATGCTATTTTAGTTTGGTATGATGCTGTAAGTTCAGGGATGTCCATGAAATATACTTCTCAAAACCGGGCAGGTGCAGCAAGCGATGATTCATCTTCTGATAGGGAACCGGCTAATGCTCCTGATCAGTTGGATGAAGATTCAAATCTGGCTGAAGACACTGCTACAAGTCCAACTGTAACTGCAAAAGATAGTTCTCATGATGTGGTGGATGAAGTAATTAAGGGATTTTCTGGAGAAAATGTTGTTAAAACTGCAAAAAACATATCCGGAGGAGCCAAACATGCTTCAGCTAAAACCTTGCCTGCAACAGGCAATCCATTAGCTCTTTTAGGATTGGCCTTATGCAGCATAGTTATTTATTATCGTAAAAGATAAATAAATGGGGGATTCAAATCCCTTTTTCTATTATTTTTAAAAAAGTTTAAAATGAAAATATGATTATATGTTTTGTTCGCTTGCACCTATAGTTTAAAATGAATCTATTCTAGTGAGATATTCAAAACAATCATGAACAAACCATTTCACCAAATCTGTTCATTACTTTTTCCCGCTTTCAGGGATTGGGCACGTATGTCTATTTCATTGAATTCAAAATGCTTTTTTTTTGATTTGAAATTAAATCAGCATTATGTATAGTCAGTTCAGTTAACTAATAAGATAATATCTTGATTATCTGAAACATTGATAAGCTGAAAAAGCTGATTTTGAAAAAATGCAAATAAAATTGAAAAAATAGATTTTAGAAAAATTTATTATCAAATAATTAAATAAAATTAATTGTAAATTATTTAATTTCACAGGATAACAAATAAAGAAAATATAATAATTTCCCCTTAAAAGAAATAAACAGGTTTTTATATGAATTTCAATGAATTAGACTTAAATAAGGAAGATTGGGTTTGTTTAATCATAGTTATTATATTTTCGTTTCTATGCACTGCAAAGATGGCATTGTTTGCAATGTCTGGTTGTATTCTGGATCCGGATATTGCCATTTATTTGCTAAGCGCCCTTAAATATGCTGGTTTGGATTTTTATAATGTGGCCTATCCTGCAGATTTGTTTTATACTCCTGTCATATCTTTTTTCACATCTTTATTTTTTAAGATGGGATATGTTGATAAAAATGCAATCATCATTGTAACAGCTTTTTTCAGTTTTATAGGATATGTTGGTTTATATTACCTGTTGAAAAGCCGATTCGATTCATTATTAAGTTTAACCGGAGTGATCATATATGGAAGCTTGCTTTTGGTAATATTTAATTTGTCAAAGGGAATGGTTGATATTCCTGCAGTTTCCATTTCCATTTGGGCATTGCTATTTGCAATAAAGGCGATTGACAAGGACCCCAAATATTTCCTTATTGCATTTCCCCTGTTGGTAATGGCCTTTTTTACAAAATATGTTTCCGGCTTTATGTTGCCTTTGGTCTTACTGTATTACTGTATGAGAAGAGATATAGTTGATAAATTTGACTGCTTGCTAACCGACAGAACATCCTTCAATCAAAAATTCAAAAGTTACCTGTCTTCCAAGGAATTCAAGTATATCATACTTTCGTTGCTGGTTAGTTTGATTTTAGCCATACTCATTTGCAAAACATTAATTTTAGATTTTGGAGGTTCTTTAAGCTTCCTTGGCCAAACTGCAGATTCCTTCAAGACCAATTTTGTTACAGAAGGGGGTATTGATTATATTGTTGATAAATCCTATTATTTGGATAGGTTTACGGACATGTTGTTTGGATCAAGAAAAATCAGCCCAATTCTAGCCTATCTGGCATATGGAATCTGCGGAATAGGTTTGATAATAAAGTGCGTTAAAAATTTTTCCATATTTAAATCTGAAAAAAGGTCTTTTAAAACAAAGCATCTAGATAAAATATTAATTGTTTCAATTGTTGCTTTGCTATTTATTTCATTTTTAACTTTTAAAGTAATCACTAACCATATGGCTTCAAATATCTGTATTTTAATCGCATTCACGTTAATTTATTCTATTTTGGAAAAATATGAGATTGACAATAAACTTTTGTCTCTGGATCTGTTGTTCTTGGCATATCTTTTGGTCAATTTCATTTTCGCATCCATATATCATATCAAAGTGGAAAGGTATGCATTGCCTTTCATTCCACCGGTCATATACTTCATAATCTTAGGTTTGGAGGGCATTGTTGAAAACATTAATTTCAATAGCATATCAAAACTGAAACTTGACAAAGGCATTCCAATTATTCTAATAGCCATATTCATGATTTCAACAGCAACTTTCCTTGCCCCAATTGAATATGAACGTTCAAATGATGTTATTTATGCCATAAATTATTTTGGTTATAAGGGTGACTTGATTGATGCATGTGACTTTATTATAAATAACGATTCGGATTATCACAACAAAACTTTCGCCTCTTTCAATCATCAATCCAGAATAATACGCTGGTACTTGAATGTTAATGTAACGGCCATAAGCGAACTTGACCATGACTTCGAAAATTTCGACAATAGCACCTCATATGTCATTATCAGTGAAGATAAGGATTTGGAAAATTACCATAAGATCAAGAATTGCGGTGATTTTAATATCTACTATCATAACTAGACATTCAAATCAGTAAAGAGTTTGTGTTTCATTTTTCGCAGGTTCGAATAGTTTTGAATATTTCAATCGAACATTCAATTTTATTTCGAGCACAACTTTTCATTATATTGCCCCTATTCTTTGAATGAGGTTGATGGAATATTGTTTTATACATTACGTACAAAATATCAGTTTAAACAGGAAATGCTTAACAAAATAATAGCAATATTTAAATATGTGCATTCATATATTAAGAATAGTGTTATACTAATATAACATGAGATAGGTGGAAATTATGAATAAAAATATTATTATAGCAATATTGGTTGTTGTTATCATTGCAGTTGTTGCTGCAGTCATGTTTGCTCAACCGGGCAAAATGGATTCACAAATCAATATTATAAATAACGGAACTTTTCACAATGGGGAACAAGTTCAATTTGTACTGAAAGATGCTCAAGGTAATGCTATTGCGAATGAAAAAATTGATATTAATTATAATAATGAACAATATTCCGTTGTTACTGATAGTACTGGTAAAGGTTATCTGATGATTTCCGGTGAACCTGCCGGAAAATATAATATTGTAGCAAAATTCAATGGAAATGATAAATATAAAGGGTCCACTACCCAGGCTACCATAACTATTGAAAGCGATCTTACTGACAACATAGCTGTACAATCTTCCGGTTCTTCAGTTGCAAGCACTGATTCCAATAATAACTATTCAAACGGTTCTTCAGGCGGTTCTTCAAATTCATCAGGACCTGATACACCAATGCCTCCTAACCATCAGTACTTCATTCCTGAAATTGCTTGTTGGGTAAGCTACGACACTGGTTTGGTTACTGCTTCACCTAACGGTGTGACAGGCATAACCCCTGACAGATGGTATGAATTATACGGTAACGGTGAATTTGATTAATCCCAGGATGTTACTTTAGAAATCAATGGATAAGATGGTATAAACCATCTTCCTTTTCTTTTTTTTGAATTTTTTTATGGATATCCTCTTTTTCTGAAAACCGAAATCAAATTTGAAAATAGAATTTAATAAAATATCAAGAGAATCTATCCAGACTGAATAGGATTTTCCACATCATCATAATCCCCACATGAACGGAACATGGTTTTGCTGCTTTTGTTGAATTTAGACCAATTACTTCAAAGCCCTATATATCCAATAGGAGATACAATACAAGTATCGCATCCCATCTGATTTATTCCAAAAGACGATATCGCATCCTTCAAGATGGATATCGATCTTAGAAGATACATGAACCTGGGTTGAAGCTATGGCACGTGTCAATATTGACACAATCAATGCTAACAATAGACTTAAAAAAGGACTTAATACTTCCTTCCCCAATTCACTCCATGGCAAGCATGAAATGCATGGAAGTCAAAAACAGGAAAAATCTTTGATTCGTTCTCAAAAGCAGTTCTTAAATTCATTCATGAATGTTTAAAACCAGTTTTGATTGTTTTTTTTAAAAATAAAAAAGTAAGGAGAAATTTATAATCTCCCTTTTAATTGAAACTTATTTTTTTTGCACAGTTTAACGTACGACAACGCTGGCTGTAGTGTCTGATCCCGCGTATATGTCATTGCCTTCACATGTGATTACGGCTGTATAACTGCCCCTTTCCAGCGGCAGTGTGGATACTGAAACTCTGCCCTTGGCATCGGTCTTAAGTGTCTTTTTGATGTTTCCCAAGACCACATTGACTTTGACGCCTGAGATAATGTTTCCGTCAACATCCTTCAGTGTGACATAGAGCCTGGAGCTGACATTATATGTGGCGACAATATCTTTGGCTGTTAAAGTGGTAGGTATCTTGTCTGTCACCACAACACTGGCGGTTGTGCTTGAAGGCGCATAATATCCGTCACCGGCAAATGATACGGAAGCAGTGTAATCTCCAGGAGCCAGATTCTTGGTGGATGCTGAGACTCTGCCTTTGGAATCAGTCTTGACAGTCTTGTTGATGTTTCCTAAAACCATATTGACCTTGGCACCGACAATAGGATTGCCATCTGCATCCTTCAAGGTGGCATAGACTTTGGAACTGACATTGTATGTGGCAACGACATCATTGGCGGATAAGAAAGAATATTCATTGCTTACAAACACATTTGCAGTGGTGCTTGAAGGTGAGTATATGTCATCACCTGCAAAGGTAATAACTGCAACGTAACTGCCTATATCCAGATTTTTGGTGGATGCTGATATTTTACCGTTGGCATCGGTCTTGACAGTCTTGTTGATGTTTCCTAAGACCAGATTGACCTTGGCGCCGGCTATAGGATTGCCGTCTGCATCCTTCAAGGTTGCATACAATCTGGAACCGACGTTATAAATGGCGTTGACATCATTGGCTGTCAGCACTGTGCTGTATTTTACAGATACTGTGGCTGTGGTGCTTGAAGGCGCATATAAGTCGCTTCCTGCATATGTGGCCACGGCTGTGTATGTGCCTGATTCAAGATTCTTGGTGGATGCTGAGATTCTTCCCTTGGCATCTGTCTTGACTGTCTTGTTGATGATGCCTAAAACCAGATTAACCTTGGCTCCGGTGATTGGGTTTCCTTCCGCATCCTTCAGGTAAACGTAGAACTTTGAGGCTACATTATACTCTGCAACCAAATCATCGGCGGACAGCACTGTAGGGAATCCTCTTACAAGCACATTTGCAGTGGTGCTTGAGGAATCATATAAGTCATTGCCGTCGCATGAAATGAAGGCAGTATAATTACCAGGATCTAAAGTCTTGGTGGATACGGAAATACTGCCCTTGGCATCGGTTTTGATGTTCTTGACAATGTCGCCTAAAACCACTTTCACCTTAACGCCAGTGATCGGATTGCTGTTGGCATCCTTCAAGTAAACATATAACCTTGAACTTGCATCATAATCTGTGACAACATCCTTTGCAGTTAAGACAGTAGGCATCTTAGTCACAACAACACTTGCAGTGGTGCTTGAAGGGGCGTAAATTTCATTGCCGTCGCATGAAATGAAAGCTGTATAATTGCCTACATCCAAAGTTTTAGTGGATACGGTAATTCTGCCGTTGGCATCGGATTTTATGCTCTTGGTTATGTCACCTAAAACCACATTGATTTTAATGCCTGTAATGGCATTGCCGTTTGCATCTTTCAAGTAAATATAAAGCTTGGAACTTTCATTATGAACAACAACAATATCATTGGCACTTAAAACAGTATTGAGTTTATTGATAACGACTTTGGCTGTAGTTTTTGAAGCCGCATAAGTCTCATCACCAGCATAAGTGATGGTTGCGGTATAAGTGCCAGGCAGTAAAGTACCAATGGCCAAGGAAGCCTTACCGTTTGCATTAGTTTTTACAGTCTTTGTAATATCACCGACAACGAATTTGACCTTTGCACCGCTGATGACATTGCCGTCAATATCCTTTAAAGTAGCGGTGAGCTTTTTGGTGCTGTTGTAGTCCGCAGTGACTTTGGAAGCGGTTAAGGCAGTGTTTACAAGTTCAGGAGCTTCAACTGTGATGTTGTAAATCCTTACAAAGAAGTCCTGTTCTTCCAATGGGTAGTCCATATCCGTACGGTATACGACATATATGATATGTTCACCAGGGTCCAATTCACCCAATTCTATTGCATGTGTTTTATAATCCAGCAAATCCCTTAAATCTTCATATCTGTAGCTGGCAACAGGTTCATCTTCAGGATTCCAGTAATAAGGATTTGTTGCGTCAACATAAATGTCTAAGCCATATCCATCCAAAGTAGCGTCTAATGGCATAGGTGCCTTAAAGGTAACGCTGACTGCGCCTTCATCTTCAACAACGTCAACATTGGCATCTCCAGAATCATCCAAAACTGCAAACATGTCTTCGGCAACAACCTCATCATCTATCTCAAGTCTGGCCTGATACTCGCCAGGCAATAAGCTTCCATAAATGTCTGTGTAGCTTTCATCAAAGTCGAAATAGAATCCGTGGTCAGTTCCGCCTGTGGCTGCAGGTTCGCCGTTAAGGTATAATATTATTACTGAATCCTGTGAAATTGCAGTTCCTATATGTACATCGAAATTGAAGTCGCCATATATTGAATCCATGAAACTGAATGTGTTATCAGATACTTCAACATACTCCAAGGAACTAACAGTTCTGCTGTATTCCTCGGTTGTTACAGTTATATATACAACATACCTATCTGACTCTGTGATATTCAAACTGTTTACATCAACATAATATCCAGGGCCCCTGAAATACTCATCATAATATATGTCTTCTAGGGCTTTTTCATATACTTTATTTCCATTCAATTCAATTGTTACATTACCTTCGCTGCCTTCAGGCAAAGCGATTCTGCATAAAGGCTCAGTCATCTCATCCCAATTATGATAGATATTAATCACAAAAGGAACAACGGATACACGGTTGTACCAACTGAATCTCGGAAACTCGACTTCCACGCCATAGTCCCCAAGCTCATCTATTTCAATATCGCTCAAGTATAATTCATAACAGTCGTCTAGTGATAGATACTGGTCCATTTCACTTACTTTAAATGTAAAGTTATTTAATAGAACAGAATTTTCATTATAAACTACAACTGTAAATTCCTCCATATCCTCAGGGAAATATGCAATTGTAATAACAGGCCAATCAGCATCTAATGTCATCTGTGAATCAACAAATGGGGAATTGTAAATCTTGACCTGACCATGGGCCTGTTCTGCTTCTTCACCATCCCTATAGAATTGAACGGCAATGTCACATTCGGCAGAAGGGAATATATCCTGCATTATGTCTTCAATTTCTAATTCAAGAGTACTCCATTGCCAAACATCGTCCCACTCATAGTCTGAAGTGTAGAATGTTCTGCTCCTTACATTGCCCCAAACATCAACAGTGATAGTGAATGTTTCATCCACTCCTTCAGGTATTTGGTCTTTAGGAATAATGAGAACATTAGTACTCTCCTGAACATTTCCATCCATGAATATGGCTTCAAAGTCATTGCCATCATCTGCATCACTTAACATTATATTGTCCTTATTGAAACGGATGATACGTTCCTCGTAAGCATCCTGAACACCGGACCTTACAATCTGGAATATGACTGTATCGTTATTGCTTAGGCCTTGGAAATTGTTCACGTCATTCAGATAGAACACGTGTTCAATGTTGCCCATATAGCCGGTCGCATTATAAAATCCAAATTGCTGAGTTTGGAATTGAATAAGGTGGTTGTGTAATCTCCTGAAGTGACGGAAAGCACTGCATTGCTCAATTCGTCGACAGGTTTCCATGAACCGCTCTTTTCATCACCTGAAACGATTATTGTGAAAACCATTCCATTATCATATGAAATTGGTGTGTATTCATTGCCATAAATTTCTAAAATAGCTGTCGGACCTACAGGTTCATCGTTATGGTCTCCCAAGTAGAATCCGTCCCCTTCAAGGTCGATGTTGCATTCACATGATGCTGTCTTTTCCCAATCAGTACTCTTTACAAGAAAACTTAAGGTATCGCCGTCATCGATTTCATTAAAGTCATTTCCGTTATTAATAAAATCACTGGCAGTGACTCCATAATAATACCATCCGGATCTACTGTTTTTACTGTATATTCCATGGTCATATTGATTCAAGTCTTTAAGGGTACTATAGTAGCTATACTTAATGTCGTAACTATCTTCATCAATATCAGTAATTGAAAAGTCATCTGTATTTGCCTCTGAATAAACGACAATAATAGGCCCGTCATAATCCTCAGTGACAAATCCATTATATATTTCAATATATCGTTTATTAGTTATCCAAATGGAATTGGTCTGAGGACTTTTCTCAACATCATACACTTCATGAATCGCCGGGGTCCCATCCTGGGAACCGTAGAACATGAAGTTTACCAGCTGATTGCCATTATTGAACTTGGAAACAACCAAATGACTAACCTGAAGGTTATAGATATAATTTCCAGATACTTTGGTGAAATCATTAACCGTAAGATCTTTCTCACCTATAACATCATCGCCGTCATTAGTCAGGACAATCCTGCCTTCAGTTGCTTCCTTAAGATTAAGAGTGGCAACCGTATTATATCCATTGTCTAAACTAATATAACTATCAGAAAAAGTGAAATTACCTTCTATTTCTTCAACATCGTTATTGTCGATAACTATGGAATCATCGACTATAAGCGTTGAATTTCCTGCCAGCACCTCGGCATCCTCCGACGCGCTGACAGCACCTATTGTTAAAATGGCCAGCAGAAGAATGCTGACCATTAAAATCTTTTTGTTCTTCATATTTACTCCCTACAATAAATCTATTGTAATTAAAACATTTTCTAATATAAATTTAAACTAAATTTACATTGGTATTTATTATATTAAGTAACCTATTTATACATTTTGAATTCAATCTGGATGATTTGAAGATGAAATAAGCAATGATATTAAAAAAATAGGTTTAATTTATAATAAAATTTAAAATAACTGAATAAAATTAAAATTTTGTGATGAAAAATGGCATAACCTAATACCAAAAAAAAGGGCATGTAAGAAATTTTATCCATTTAAGAAAGGAAAAGATAATTATCTAATCTGATTGCAGAATTTTGCAATCTTTGAACGTATCTTTCTCAAGTCATCAAAAAAATTTAATCTTCCCCATTCTGGGATGGGATTCTTATTAGGGACTCTTCAGGACCGGCATCCAAAAAGAGCATGGGCCTGATTTTTTAAGGTAAATGAAACAATATTAGACAATGGCATTGGAAACATTCGCAAGATATGCGACCGTCATGGCGTATTTTGAAAACATCAAAACCTCGCCATTCCTGTTGTAGTGATAGTTTTTTATATTTCAATCAAAAACATTCAATTTAAACAGAAATAGCTACCGCCAACAATATTACAATGAAAAAATATTTTTCAATAAATTCAAAAATCCCTTTCATATTTTAATTTTTGTTTTCGAACATTAAAAAGATATTTGATTGTCATCCAAAAGTGATTTTTTAAGGTGATGGTAATATTAGGAGATTCCATTAATTGTGCTGTTTTTAATTGAAAACATACAGTTAAACATTAAGTTATGAAATTTATCTATTTTTCAGTCACTTTTATATAATTTAAATTAAAAAGTGATACATACATAAAATTGAAAATAACAATGTTCGTTTAAGTTATTTTTAAATGTGAATCCTATTTGATTTGAAAAAAATGGAGTAATTTTATGAACTTATCAAAACTGTTTGAAAAAAATGAAGAAAAAGAATTTACAACATTCCCAACAACTCTAGAAACATATGCGTGGTATAAACCTTTTTTAATAATAATTATAGCAGTAATAATTGATTTCGTGATATCATTTGCAGCATTAAAAATTACAGGAGCAAACCCTACTGCAAGTAAAATAGAACAAATTATTTATGCAGCAATTACCATGATTGCATTGATTCCAGGCATTTATATTGGATTTAAATTGGTCTATAAAATTCCGTTTTCCACACAGATAGCGCCTGTCAGGAAATGGAATTGGAGCATTTACATTAAAGTATATATTATAACTTTAATTGTTTATGGAGCATTACAACTAATACCTATGTTAACTTCAGGAATGCCAAGCATAACCAATACTTCAATTACAGTTCTCATATTGTGTTTGATTTTGCCAATCTTTCAGGGTTTTGCGGAAGAATACCTGTGCCGTGGACTACTGATGCAAACCTTCGGATCATGGTTTAAAATACCTATTGTGGCAATCATCCTTCAGGCAGCAATATTTTCCATAGTGCATAATTACGCGATAATAGCAGCCATAGGAGTATTTTGCGTAGGACTTTTATATGGTTTGATAACCTGGTATGGTCAAGGTCTTGAATCAGCATCAGCAATGCATGCGGTAAATAATACGTTTTCATTTCTTGCATTGGGAATAGGTCTTCAGCAGACAGTATCACCAAACAGTGCAATTGATTTTGTGATGAATTTAGTTTTCCTGGTAATCCCAATCATAATTGTTTTTGCATTGGATAAAAAATTCAATTGGTTTGGTGAAATCCCAGAAAACACTCAAAACGTATGATTATTCAATTATGAATAATCTTTTTTTCTTTTTAAGGAGATATTCAACCGGATACAACTTAAAAAGAGCACATGACAAAATAATCATGAAAAATAGAGAATCAATTTAAAATTTTGCACCACATCCTCTTTTTAAATCCTCTAAAAATTTTTTTAATTAATATCCGGACAAAAAGGGATATGGTAGAAAATATGACTATTTTTTAGGATAGTAAATAACTAAAATCAATACAATAACAAATACAACAGTTGCAATTAAACTGGATTCAGGTCCAAAAGAACCTCCATTGATTAAATTTTGGCCTGCTTGACTAAAATTCATTAATGATGGTGTTGAAATGCCACTTACATTGAATCCGAATATGATTCCCTGTGAAAAATTCCATGCTGTATGAACACCGCCGCAAATCCAAATATTGTCAAATCTCAAAAAAAGGACTGCAAATACTATTCCAACAATGAAAATATTTACAACTGATAATAAATCAATTCCAGTATTGAGTAAATGTGGAATAACAAAAACAATGCTGCTGATTACCATCGCAGCAAATATTCCATGCCGTTTATAGAAATAGGTCATTGTCCAGCCACGAGTATATATTTCCTCACCAAAACATTGGATAGCAAATAATATGAAACCTGGAATCAGATAAACTAATGAGGACAAATTATATCCATTGAACCTGAACTGCCCAAGAAGCATGCCTATTGCCACTACTGCAGAAAACATTAAAAAACCAATCAATAAACCTTTTAATGTAGATGAAAGTGCATTGCCTTTAGAAAATCCTATGCTTCTCCAACTGCGCTTTTCTATTTTAGTGACATAGAAATATATTATAAAAGGAACAATGATGAATCCGCCCATAGAAAAAAATACTACATCTGGAATGGGACTAATTGACATGAATATGAATTCAAATATGTTCAAAATAACAAACATCACCAAAAATAAACCAATGAAAATGCCTACCTCTTTTATTGTTGACATCTCTTTAACATTAATTCTTGCTTCCTTTAACGATTCTGATTTATCAGCAAAATATTTAATATTATCCAACATAAGTATCACTTTAAATTTATATCACAAATTATATTTCAGTTATTTTTTTGAGTTATATTATAATATTTTTATTTATTTTAAATGCATTAGTATTTACAGCCCGTGAAATAAAAATCTTCGAGCTGTAAATCTGGGGGTAGTTCATAATGGAATTCCAAGTAATGCAATAATGAAAATAATTTCGTCCGTTAATAAGTGAGTAAGGTACGGAACAATTAGGTTTTTGGTTTTAATATATCCATAAAACTCGAATATTGAACCAAAACCCTGTACGAAAAGTGCAAATATTAACATGGTAGGGTTATATGCATGGAAACAGGCAAACATCACCATTATTATAGCAACGGAAATGATCACAGCCAATCTACGATTATTTGATAATTTATAAATCACTCTTAAGAAAAATATGAATGGGATGAACTTAAAGAATTCCTCACCCATCAGTGAAAATATTGATGTAACTAATGTCATGATTGTTACTGGTTCTGAACCCATAGTTCCGGGGCTGACTATTCCAAATTGCTTCAATATCATCTCCATTACCATTCCATATACAATATATCCTACAAAAAGAGCCACTATAAGGACAAGATCTTTACGGGACGGCATCCAGAATATTGCTTTATAATCCCATTTTAAAAAATATAAAACCGGCACAATAAACACTATGCAGCCTAATATTATAAAAGGTAGATTTCCTGAGATTACTGCTAGTAATGTTCCAGCAATGAATGCAACAAATAAGACAACCCATCCCCATTTGGGAATATATGGATTCTTATTATAAAACGGAAAATCATAACCTTCATCTTCAAATTTAAATCTATCTATTACTGTCATATTATCAACTTTGTTTAATTATTAGCCATTTGTATAAGTTCATGTTATTTATTATTAATAATCTATGGATTCTAAGAACTTTCAGGTATTTCTCCGAACCAATTTGTTTTCTTGCCCACCAAATACAGTACAATAACTAGTATTATTTCAAAAATAATTGTTCCCACAACACTCCCTAATTGCGGAGTGGATGTTGATGCGTGGAGTCCAAGCATGACGAATAAACCAACAGTAAAATTATTTGCGGTATGTATGGCAGAACTTACTTCAATACCATTTGTTTTCCAAGCGAAAAATCCGTAGATAAGACCCATAACTAGTATTCCAAAGAGTCCGAAACTGTTATATCCATGGAATAGGGCAAATATTATTGCCTGAATGACAATTGCTAAAACAGGTATTTTAAACCATGATCCAAATGTCTGCAAAAGAACTCCTCGAAACATGAATTCCTCTGCAATGGATTGGAGAGGCACGAAGATGCAAATAGCTATTAAGAACATTATTGAGATTTGAGATGTTCCTTTTGCTCCAGTAAGAGCAGAATCTATGCCCTGATATACTATGTACATTATTAACGGTATTATTAATGCCTTGAAATAGAGTTTGAAATTCCATCCTCCGCGTGAAGATGAGTAGGAGGAAAATGGTCTGTCATTAACAATTTTTGATGCCAAATACAATGAAGGAATGAACATGATTAAAATAAGATCTGAGATAATTATAGGCATCGCAGAGTTTAATGCTTCAAATTTTCCAGACATAACAGTTCTAGCTAAATCAACGCCACCTACCAGATAAGTAATCATTATTATTGCCGTTCCAATTAGGAGCATTATAAACATAGTTGCTATTATGACAATTAATGGTTTGTACCATGCATAGTTCTCAAAAGTTGTTGGAAATGTTATATAGTCTGATATTTTATTTTTCATTGACATATTTTATCACTCATATATATTTTTATATAAACTGGATGAGAAAAACTCATCCATTTATTATCTTTTTTTACTTATCATACTATTCTACTTTAACTGTTGTTTTTATTGTGTCTTTAAGATAAGTCACTTTAACAGTGTAAGTTTTGCCTTTTTTAAGCTTTTTGATAACATTCTTCTTAAGTGACTTTTGAGCAATACCTTTGGAGTTGGTTTTAACTTTATAAGTTTTGCCGTTGAACTTGAATGTTACTGTTTTACCTTTCTGGAGCTTACCGTTGATTTTAAGCTTTGCTTTTAAGGTAAATTTCTTGGCAGTCTTTTTAACAGTAACTTTACTGGCTGTTAAGACCTGTTTTACTGTAACTTTATTGGCATAGGTTTTACCATTGTAAATAGTTGTTACAGTGTATTTTTTAGGAATATCTGTTATTTTTATTTTAGTTATTCCGTTTTTATCTGTTTTAGCAGTTGTGGTCTTGCCGTTGATGACAAATATTACAGATTCGCCACTAACAGTTTAAGTATTTTAGGTTATGCACTTAATTTCCTATACATTTTTTACACTCAATCAGTACAGTATAATAGGTTATCAAATGCAATAACTGTTCTTGAAGGGCTGATTCTTCCTATACTATTAGCAAATATCCTGGTCTATTTTTTAGGTGCAAATGGATTTTGGATTTCATTTTGCGTAAGCGAAGTTGTGACACTGCTATTCATATATTTATACTCAAGATATGCCAATAGAAAGTATAATGATGAATATGAAGGTTTCTTTTTGATAAAACAAAATGATAATGGAAAAATATTCGAGTACACAATTAATGGGAATATTAATGATGCAGTTAATCTATCTGCTGAAATTCAGGAGTTCTTGTCTGAAAACAAGTCTGCAACATTGGTTAGTATGGCTATTGAAGAAATGCTAACCAATATCATTAACATTAATGAAAATGTCGATACGATTGATATTATTGTTAGAGATAGCGATGAATACATATTGATTTCCATTAAAGACTCAGGCATTGACTTCAACCCTATAGTTGAGAATGATAATCTTGAATTTGAGTTTTGAATATTTCAATCAAAAACATTCAATTTAAACTTTTCTCACCGGAGTTATTGGAAAGAGAAAAAGTTCATAATATTATTAAGTTAATTAAAGGAGGTAAGTTCCCTCCGTTCCATCCTAATTGCCGATGTACTTACTTAACTGTTTGGGAATCTAAAGGAGAACCACCTAAAGACCCATACATTATAAACTTAACTCCTAATAATTATTTATCTGATTATGTTATGAAAAAATTCCATGATGAGTTTGGTAACACTAATCAAACTGGTGTTGATGATAATAAATGGAATCAAGATAATATCCAAAATAGTCTTAAAAATTTTGTTGATGAAAGTGATGACTTAGAAATGCTTTCTAATAATATTTTTGAGTTTATCCAAGTAGCTAAAAATCATGCTCAGGAATGTGTAATTGCTTCTGATAGAAGTTTTAATGTATTTGGTATCATTAAAGGTACTGATGCAACTTCAATTGAAGTTCCTAATGAGTATATTAAACAGGTTAAGGGTTCATATTTTGGGTTAACTGGGCATTCCCATCCAGTATCTAAAATACCTTTGCCTGATTTAGATGATATAAATTATGGGTTGATTACTTTAAATTCAAAATATAATCTAGTTTATGCTCCAAGGTTTGGAGCATTGTTGATTAAAAAATCTGAACCAAATATTAAATTTAATAAAAAGAGTCTTGGAGATTCTTATAAAAACGCTAATGATAAACGGGAAGATTATATAAATAATAATATTGCATGGGCT
>NZ_JAZRHE010000147.1:0-2924 GCF_045644645.1 Methanobrevibacter sp. | reverse complement strand
GATTGCTAATTTGATATCTTCAGCTTTTACAGTTTTTCTACCAGCGTGGCGTGCGAAATTAACAGCTTTTTGTGCGATTTCGTCACCTTTTTCTTCTAATGCTTCAGCTAATGCAATTTTTGCATCATCACTAATTCTTTGAGCGCCAGCATTTTTTAAGATACGACCGACTGGTGCGATTGGTAATTCACTCATTATTACACCTCCAATTAAATGATAGTATACAATAGTATATAAAGGTATCGGTAAAACTGCATATTATAACCCCATATTTTAGTAGTGCAATTGTCATAATATGCTTTTGAAAATCAAAAAAAAATATAGATATTACAAATAATTAAAGGAAGAAGATTAGGTAAAAATATAAAAATAAGAATAAATAAAAATAAAAAAATTAATTCTATGCTAATTCGCTTTTTAAGTATGTTGAGGTTGCTTCAGTTATCTTTACTTCAACAAAAGTTCCTAATTCAACATTATCAACAATTACTGGAATATATGAATCAGTTTTTGCAATAAATCCGCCTTTAGAACCTTTTTCTACAACCAAAACATTTTGATAAGAATTAACCAATTCCCTGTTCTCATTTTCAGTTATTTCCGATTTAATTTCAGATAAAAATTTAGATCTTTTCTTCATAGTTTCGCGGGGAATTTCCTCAAGTGAAGATGAAATAGCACCTTTCCTGTGCTGGTATTTTGACAGGTGAATTATACTTGGTTTTATGTCGTGAAGCAATTTGACGGTCAATTCGAAATCTTCATCAGTTTCAGTTGGATAACCTACAATGACATCAACCGCCAGTGTCAGATCCGGAACTTCACTTCTGAATTTTGATAAAATATCCAGATACTGTTCAAGAGTATGACCTCTCCTCATTTCAGATAAAACCTTATCACTTCCAGATTGTATAGGTAAATGAATGAAATTATATACCTTCGGATGTTTAATTGCATCGATTATTTCATCAACATCATTCAAAACATTTTTAGGGTGCATCATTCCAACACGAACACGAAAATCTCCATCCAAATTAGCCACTTCTTTAATTAAATCAGATAGTTTCTCACCACTATCCCGACCAAATGCTGCGGTGTCCTGTGCAGTAAGTTGAATTTCACAAGCCCCATTTTCAATAGCTTCTTTTGCTTCCGCAACAATATCCTTAATAGGATAGCTGTTCAATGGTCCCCGAGCAAAACGAGTGCAGCAAAATGCACATGCTCCTAAACAGCCTTCGCAAATCTGAATTATATGAATTAAACTACCATCCGAAAGTTTTGGAACACCCACTTTACTTTCTTTTGAAAAACCAGTTTCGCGAACGACCTCACCACAGTAAGTAGCATTAACAACATCAGCCGATTTGCTTAACTGATGAGGGCCAATCCATGAACAGTTCGGACCTATCTTTTCCAATTTTTCCGGATCAATTTCAACCATACATCCGCTGACAATAATTTTTTTATCAGGAAACTCTTTTTGAAGTTTTTGAATCCTATAAACAACCTTATTCTCAGTTGGTAATTTAACATAACAAGTGTTTACAATAATAACATCCGCTTCTTCAACAGACTCAACAATGTCAATTTCATTTTCAAGCAGCATTCCCGCCATAATCTGTCCATCAGCCTTATTGAATGTGCAGCCGTAAGAATCAATATATACTTTCATGCTTTTTTCTCTACGAAGTTTTCTTAACAATGTCTTTTGTCAAATCATAATCAAAATTATTGAATTTGACAGGTTTTGAATAAACCCTTTTAATTACTCCCGCCTTTGCAAAACCGGATGTGAGTTTTCTTTCTTGGGTTTTGATAACATGTACTTTTACGATGTGTTTATCAATCTTGACAACATCCCCCGGAGCAATTTCAAAATCCCTATCCAAATCAAGTTTATATGAATCAACTTCCCCATGCAAATCTACTGAAAAACCGATTCGTGCAGGAATTTCAACGGAAGTTGCCCAAATAGTATTAATATCTTCAATTTTAGATTTATTTACCCTTTTATCATCCACTTCAATGCTTGTTACTTCAACCTGACCCAAATCTGAAAGTAAAACATCACCGATGCTTAATTCGTCACTTGGAGATAATTCAATAGTGGTTTTATGAGATTTATCCTGCTCGGATATAATTAATCTATATGGTTCAGGCTTTTTTGCTGAGAACATGTCTTTGAAAACATGACCGCAGGATTCACATTTCAGCAAATATTCCTCCATTATCTTTTTCTTAGAGGATTTCTGTTTTGAGTTCAATATTTCAATATCATCAGAACCGCAAATAGGACATTCCATTTTTTGCCTCCTTAATCAGACTCATTCAAATAATGGTTAACCAAACCACCATCTTCCAAAATATTTAGCATAAACTCTTTAAATGGTTCAAAAGTGGTTGATTCACCTGTAGTTTCATTAACTAAAGTTCCTTTTGACAAATCAATGTTGATTATATCCCCATCTTTAGCTTCAATATCTGAAACAATAACGGGCAAGCCAATATTGATTGCGTTTCTATAAAATATCCTTGCAAATGATTTGGCAACAATTGCATCGATGCCGGCTGTCTTAATGGCCACCGGTGCCTGCTCCCTAGATGAACCGCATCCAAAGTTCTCATCCGCTACAATTATATCTCCCTTTTTAACATTCTCAGTAAAATCCGGCCTTTCACCTTCAAGCACATGATCCGCCAAATCCTGAGGATTGAATGTTCTTAAATATCTTCCGGGAATAATTACATCAGTGTCTATATTTTTCCCAAAAGGCCATGTTTTTCCTTTGATAATATCCATTTATACCACTAATAAGAATAGATTAAATTATAAAAAATTTTGAAGTATTCGGGAAGCCCCAAATACAAAATAAGTTTTTTGGTGATTTGAAAATTAAATTATTTTTGTTTTAAAGGTTGAG
>NZ_JAZRHE010000146.1:0-15598 GCF_045644645.1 Methanobrevibacter sp. | reverse complement strand
TTCATATTTTATTGAAATTTTTAAAAATTATTTATTCAAGTACACTTTAATTTTTCTAAATTATAGTAACATTTATATACTATGTCAATTAATTTAATAAATAAGGGGTTCATAACATATTTGTTATTTACCAAAAAATTGATCATTATTATACGGAATTAGGCTTTTTTTAGCTTAATTCCCCTCCTTTAAAAAAGCTTTTTTTAAAATATTAATACTACTTTTATCCAATCTATAACCATGATTAAGAAAATTCCAGTTATTGATTTAAAACAACACCAGGCAGTAAGCGGCAAATCCGGCATGAGAGACACTTATCAACCTTTAAGGACTGTTTTTGCACCTTCCGCAAATCCCGTTGAAATCGCACAGGGGCTAAAGTTAAACGGTGCGGATGAGATGTACATTGCCGATTTGGACCTAATCGAGTCAGATGGACACAACATCAACGACATCAGGATGGTCAACACAATCTTGCCTGTAATCTTTGATGGTGGGGTTAGGAATTGCGAATCATTTGAATTCTTCCTGGATTATGTATATAAGATTATCATTCCAACCGAAACCCTTGAAAGCATCGAAGAGATGGAAATGATATTCGAAAAGTATCCGAAGGAGAGAATCGTAATAAGTGTTGATGTTAAGGATGATGAGCTGTTCGCTAAGCACATGGATTTGAATCTGCTTGAGTTTAAGGAAATCCTAAAAAGGCTTGATCCAAATGAGATTATCCTTCTCGACATTACCGGCGTCGGCACGGAAAAGGGTTACAATAAGGAGCTTTTGGATAAGTTTGAAGACATGAAGGATAAATTGATAATTGCCGGCGGCCTGAACAAGGAATCCATTGGTGAACTTGATTCATTGGGTATAAAAAAAGTGTTGGTGGGAACTAGTCTTCATTCTGGGGAAGTGAAACTTCTAGACTAGAACGCTTAAAAATATATATGGGAATATGCATGCAATTATGAACAGTACAATGCCTAAACCGAGTTTAGCCTTATTCTCTTCCAGTGAACCTGAAATAATAAATAAAAGTGCAAAAAATCCACATATAACCGGGAGAATATGTGAAAATATTGTTGTTCCAACTATCGCCATTTTAAATCACTACTATAATTTACTTTTTTTAATTATATAAATATAACTTAATTACACTTTAAAATTTGTATTTCTTAGTTTAAATAACTTTTTTATTATATTAGTTTAATAGTTTTAACCATGAGGATAGACACACATCATCATCACAAAAAGGCCGGCGAGAATTTGGCATTTGTTTTTTTCATGAATCTGGCGTTTAATATAATCGTCATTGCTGGAGGATTGGCCACCAACAGTATGGCGATTCTTGCTGACTGCATTCATGACATGTCGGACACCATTTCGATAGCTTTGGCCTGGGCATTGGAAAAAGTCGCTCAAAAGGACTCGACGGATAACTATTCATATGGCTATCAGCGCTTTTCCATTCTTGGGGCGGTCATCATTTCGGTATTCGTCATCATGATGGCTTTGGTGATATTGTCAGAGGCCATTCCAAGGCTGTTCTCGCCTGAAGGTGTTGATGCCGGAGGAATGCTTGTTGTAGCTATCATCGGCATAGTTTTCAAGTCAATTTCGGTCTATAGGCTTCATGACGGAGAGACATTTAATGAAAAGGCAATTCTCTTCCATCAGCTGGGGGATGTCTTTGAATGGGTGGCCATTCTAGTTTTAAGTCTGGTCCTGATGTTTTGGGATGGTGCTCCATACCTGGACCCTTTTGTTTCAATTGGAATCGCCTTATGGCTGATATTTAACCTTGGAAGAAACCTGTATAAATCGGTTGAAGTCATGCTTCAAAAAACTCCCGACAATTTTGATGTCAATGACTTCAGAAGTCAGATTCTGGCGATTGACGGTGTGGATGATATTGAGGATTTCCATATCTGGTCGCTGGATGGCATCGATTCGGTAATGACTTTGAAGGTCGATGTGGATTTCGGCAAGGACGTCAGCGGAATTAAAAAAGAGATTTATAACATTTCAAACAAATATCATGTTGTGGATATCACGATTGAATTCGACTAGGTTTGATTATGACATTGGTGGCTATTGGTCCTGTGACTAAGGATCTGGTAATTATTGGTGAAGAGAAGTCTTATAAAGTGGGAGGGGCAACCTATTATCAGTCATTTGTTTTTGATGAGTTTTACCCGGACTATTTGGCTATTGTGAACTGCTCCGATTCGAAGTTGGTCAGCGAATTTCCCGATTCGGATAAGGTAAGGGTAATCCTGAAGGATGATACCCATTATTTCATTAACAGATATCCGTTTGATGATAATCTGAATGTTCGTGAACAATCAAGTAATTTTGCCAACATTCCTATTTTAAGAAGTGATTTGGAAGATATTTTGCCCGAGGAAATTGACGGATTTGTTTTGAATCCGTTAAACAGATATGATTTTCCGATTGAAACAGTCGAATATTTAAAGTCATTTGACGTTCCTATTTTCATGTCCGTGCAGGGATTCTTGAGAGTCGGCGATGTGCAGGTAAATGAGAATTATACTATAAAATTAGATGACTTCGATGATTTGACCAGCATTTTATCGGGTGTCGATGCAATATTTCTGGATGAATCTGAATTGAGCATCATTGGCGATGAGTTTGATGTAGATGAGATGGTTATAACCAATGGCTCTTATGGATCCAGAATCATTTCAGATGGGGAAGTCAAGATTGATGCTGTAAAATGTGATGATGTTGTTGATACGACCGGTTGCGGAGACACCTATATGGCGGCATATATCTCCCAAAAATTGCTCTCCAAATCGATTGAAAATGCAGGCAACTTCGCATCAGCCATTGCCTGTGATAAGATTAAAAATTATGGTCCTTATTCCATCAAAAAATAAGCGAATCTTCTTGTTTACAAATATTGTTGTAAGTTAACATTCATTTTTGAATTTTAATGATTTTCAGTTAAATTTACTTTGTTTAGAAAACTTTATTAATTAATGTTATAATAATTATATAATGTATTTCTGAATTTTTAAACACTACAAGGGTCATCATGTTAAATAAGTCTGATAATATAATTGAAAAGGAATTTAAAAATTTACGTAAGGAGCTTTTAGATTTAACTTTAAGAAATCAACTTCTTAACTTCAAATCAAGAGCGAAAACTATCACTATTGTAAACCAGTCCCCTACAAATCTTTTTCAAACATTGGTCCTGCAGGAAAATAAGATGTATTTCGTGGCCAATAAGAAAGATAAGAAGGAGGACAAATCATCGGTATGGGATCATATTCCGTTTGATTTTTCCAAATTTTCCGAAGGGGACAAGAAACTTGCCACAGATTTGACTCCAAAGGAGCTCCAAAAAAGATTATATTACATCAATAACCAGGCAAAGACCATGCTTCAGGAGCAGGGTTATAACATTCTTTATCTGGCAATCGGATTTCTGGAGTGGAAGGACAAATCCAAGCCAAGACAAAAAAACAAGGCTCCGCTAGTGTTGATTCCAGTTTCAATGGAAAGGAAAAAGGTTGGAGAATCATTCAACCTTGAATGGACTGGGGAGGATATTCAAACCAATATTTCACTCAAAGCCAAATTGCTGGAAGCGGGCATTGAACTTCCCCGTTTTGAATTCAAAAGGTACGGTGAAGTTATAGACCATTATATCGCAAGTGTAAGGCGTTCAGTCAGCAGGATGGATGGCTGGCAAGTAAACAGTGATGTGGCCTTAGGTTTCTTCAGTTTCACCAAGTTTGTGATGTATAATGACCTAAACCCGGAGGCTTGGGCTGAAAATGTGGATTTGACCAAAAACGAATTGATTCAGGCTATTTTCAATCCCGCTAAAAATGACCAGGAGGCATTCAGGGAAGAGGACATTGACTCACAACTCGAATATCAGAACATGTATCAGGTTCTGGATGCGGATTCATCTCAGATTGCAGCCATTCAGGATGTGAAGGCAGGCCGGAACCTTGTTGTCGAAGGGCCTCCAGGAACAGGCAAATCACAGACCATTGTAAATTTAATAGCTGAACTGTTGGCGGAAGGCAAATCAGTTTTATTCGTTTCAGAAAAGATGGCTGCACTTGATGTTGTAAAGGACAGATTGACCGCAGTGGGATTGGGCAAGTTTGTTCTGGAGCTGCATTCCCACAAGACCAGACGCAAAAAATTCCTGAAGGACTTGCAGAAGGCAACCAATGTGCGTGCTCAGGAGCCATTGAATATAGACCAGACAATCCGTAAACTGGAAACCTTGCGCCGTCAACTTGATGATTACTCTCAAATTATTCACAGACCGGCATTTGCTGTTAATTTATCACCATTCCAGTTATATGGAATGAAAGAAGCGGCAGATGATTATTTCTCAAGAAAAAATGCCATAATGCCATTGGTCAGATTTCAGAATCCCGAAGATGTCACCCTAAAGGATTTGGATGACATGAAGGTGTCTCTTGAAAACCTGGCCGAGTTGTATCAGACTGTTTCGAAGGAAAATCCATGGAGCAAATGCGCTCCAAAAAGTTTGCTTCCGGCAGACTTGAGAGAAATTGAAATGCTGATTAACGACTGTTTGCATGCATTGGACAATTTCCTGGTGGAGCGTGGAAGAGTCTATGACATTTATGGAATTAAAAAACCGGATACCTTAAACGAATTCCAGAATTCGCTTTCTGCCTTTGAAATTATAAAGTCCCAAAATTCCGAGCTGATAGACGGAAGCATAATCAAATCAGGGGCATGGAACAATAACAATGATGATGCATTCAGATTGATTCAGGAACTTGAAAGGTATCAGAAATACTCCGGAATCCTAAACAAGTTCAATAGGAATATTTTCCAGGCCGATATTGACAGGCTGATATACGAGTTAAGAAACATTTCCAATAAAAAGTTCCGTTTCTTTAACAACAAACAACACATTGAGCTTGTTGAAAGGTATTATGCAGTACCTGTACCTGGAAGCATTGACGAGATTATAAGGGACTTGCAGGAAGCAAAAGCAGTTATCAAAATCAAAAATAATCTGGAAGCCAATAATGCATTGGGCCAAAAATATTATGGTGGATACTGGCATTTGAATGCAAATCCTAATGACTTGAAGGCAATAGCAAAATGGATGCAGGAATTTTCAGTCCTTGTACGTGAAGGAACATTTTCCGAAAACACAATTGACCTGATGAGCAAAGACCTGTTTGACATCAATCCGGAAAGGGACCTTGCCGAATACATCGATGCCGGAGAGGAATTCGTACGCGTGCTTACAAGACTGAAGGATAAATTGAACCCAAGAAGTAAACTGATATTCAAAAGGGAAACAGGAGATGTAAGTTTTGAAGCATGGCAGGAACAGTTATACAATTGGAGAGGACAGCTGTCCAGTCTTCACCTGTGGTCCCAATACTTAAATACTAAAAACGCTCTTCAGAGTTCTAATGCAAGAATGTTTGTCGATTCAATCGAAAAGAGAAACATTAAAAAAGATGATATTGAAGCATTGGTTGATGGAAACTTTGCAGATTCACTTTTAAATATATTGTTTGTTGAAAATCAGGAGTTGGCCACATTTATCGGGGAATTGCATGAAAACAGAATTCGCGAATTCAAGGACTTGGATAAGAAGATTCTGGTATTGAATCGTAAAAGAATTTTCCATAAGCTCAATAGCAATATTCCAAAGATATTCGGCGGAACTGAAAATCCTCAAGCCAAGATACTTGCCGGAGAATTTACAAGAAAAAGCGGCCACATGCCAGTCAGAAAACTTCTGGAAAAAGCTGGCGGAATGATAAAACAAATCAAACCCTGCTTTATGATGAGCCCGTTATCAATTGCACAATACTTGGACCCGACAAATGAGGAACTGCAATTTGATGTTGTTATTTTTGACGAGGCAAGTCAGGTAAAACCGGAAGATGCGCTTGGTGCATTCATGAGGGGTAAAACAGCTGTGGTTATGGGAGATACTCAACAGCTGCCTCCAACTTCATTTTTCGACCAGATGTCCGATGCAGACAGTGACGAGGAAGAGGCGACTTCACTTGACATGGAGAGCATCCTGCACTTATGTAAATTGTCATTCCCTGTAAAAATGCTTAAATGGCACTACAGGTCTCGCCATGAATCATTGATTACTGTTTCAAATCGCGAATTTTATGATGATGACTTGCTGGTATACCCTTCACCTTCACATTCAGACCCTGAACTTGGTTTGAAATTCCATTACAATCCGAATACTGCATATGAGAGAGGTTCATCATCTGCAAACCCTCTGGAAGCGCAGGATGTTGTAGAGGAAATATTCAATCATTTTGAAAAATATGGTGACACAAAAAGTTTGGGTGTTGGAACATTTTCCGTTGCTCAAAAGAATGCAATATTGGAAGCATTGGAGGTAAAGCGTAAAGAATATCCTCAATATGAGCCATTATTCTCTGACAATAAGGAAGAACGTTTCTTCGTAAAGAACCTTGAAACAATACAGGGTGATGAAAGGGATGTTATCCTAATAAGTGTAGGCTATGGATTTGACAATGACAGAAAGATGTCGCTTAACTTCGGTCCTTTGAATCAGGACGGTGGAGAAAGAAGATTAAATGTATTGATTACACGTGCCAGAGAAAAATGTGTGGTATTTTCAAACTTCAAGGCTTATGACATGAACTTGACAGCAAACCCTCCTTATGGTGTTAAATCCTTAAAGGAATTTTTGGAATATGCTGAAAACCTGACATTGGGAACTCATAGTGTGGAGGAACACACAAAAGAACCGTTTGAAGATGCAATAGCCAGCTTTTTGGAGGAAAACGGTTATGCGGTTGACAGACAAATTGGATGCGCTGGCTTTAGAGTAGATTTAGCTATTGTTGATGATGAAAATCCTGGAAAATACATTCTGGGAATTACAACTGACGGAAAAATGTATTCATCAAGCAAGGTGGCTCGCGATAGGGATAGGCTGCGTGAACAGGTATTGACTGGTCTGGGATGGAAATTATACCACTTATGGTCCACAGATTGGTACAGAAACAGAGATTTGGGTCGTAAAAAACTCCTGGATTATGTTGAAAAATCAATCAGACAATCCCGTGAGGAAGAAAAACGCAAATCTGAAGAAGCTAAAAAATTAGCCGAAAAACGAAGATTGGAAGCTGAGAAAAAAGCTGAGGAGTTGCGTCTTGCTCGCGAAAGAGAAGAGGAGGAAAGAAAAGCTCAAGAGGAATCTCAAGAAATTGACCCTGAAGATGTCGGGTCTAGTGATTTTGTTGAAGTCGAAAAGGTCGATGAAGGGGATATTTTAGAAAAGCCTATGGATGTAAGTGAAATCAGTCCTGCTGAATTATTTGGGGATGAAACCGACACTGAGACAATCGAGGATGAAAAAACAACTGAAGCTAAAGATAAATCTGAGTTTGTTGTAGTTGAGGAAAGTGAGGATGAACCTAAGGATTATGACGTTAAGGATGAGTCTGAGTTTGTTGAAGTCGAGGAAGATGACATTGGCGATGCATATGTGGAAAACGATTCGGAGTTCGTTGCAGATATTGCGGAAAAACCTACTTCAGATAATAATGAATCTGATTCTGAAGATGCAAATGCAGATGCAAATCCCGGTGATGATGCTGAGGTTTGGGAAGCTGAAGACAATAAGACAACTGATGATGATGATGCTGAAGTTTGGGAAGACACCGAAGAGGTTCCTCCACAGGACAATGCTGAAGTCTGGGAGGATGAAAACGATTATGTGGATGATAGTGTCAAAAAAGCATCAAATCCTATAAGGGAAAAGATCAAATCATTCTTCCAATCTGATGAAACTGAAGACAAAATGGATAAAAGCCCGCTATTTTCCGGACTTAAGTTTACCAAAGACTTGGGCAAAAATACTGATTTGGAAGAAGAGCTTGAACAGCCTGCTGAAGATACCTCTAAAAAAGGTAAAAATAAGAAATCATCCAAGAAAGAGCCTGTTGACGGTAAAGTGGATTTAGGGCCTGATGAGGATTATATCTATGTTGATCACAGCCATGACGATGAACGAGTATTGGATGATGATGAACCAATCGTATTCGGTAAGAGTATAAATTCAGATTTTGATGAGGATAAATCTCATGAAAAGGCTGATTCCGAATATGGGGAAGCCATTGATGAGTCTGCAGATGATGTTAAGGTTGATGGTGTGGACGAAGTTGTTGTTGATGAGTCTGCAGATGATGTTAAGGTTGATGGTGTGGATGAAGTTAGGGTTGATAAGGCGAATGATGATGTCATTGATGAGCCTAATGATGATGATAAGGTGGATTTAGGTTCCGATGATGATTATATTTATGTTGACCACAGCCATGACGATGAACGCGTATTGGATGATGATGAACCCGCTTCCAGTGATGAAACAGTTAAAGAGGACTTGGATAAGGTAACTGATGTTAATAGTCATGTTAGCAATAGGCCTGGTGTTAAAGATAAAATTAATTCATTCATATCCGATGTAATTAATAATGATTCTCAACTTGAACCCGAGGAAATTGAAACAGTTCGTGGAGAGGTAATTGATGATGAAGAACCATTACATAAACCAGCTCCAAAGGATGAATTCGTCGTTGAAGCTGAAATTGTTAATGGCAAGGAAGAATTGAATGTTTTCAATGATGAACTGCCTGATTTGAATAATCAGGATTCATTGGATGGCGAATCTGAAGATGAATTTGATGACTTGGAAAGGCCATCTCAAAAATTCGATTTCGATGATGATGATGAAGAACTGAATATTTTCACGGATAGGGATCTTCAATTTGATGATGAAATCCGAGAGGAAGCAACTAGGGTTGTTAACAATGCCGTTAGCGAGTTTATGGATGAGGTATTCGACAACATCGATTTGGATGATGACGTTTCTCAAGGGGATGGCGAGCCGATAATTGAAGATGATGTTTCCCAGGAGGACGCCGGGCTAATAGTTGATGATGATGAACCTGATGAAGAGGATGGCGAAAAAACTGCACAAAACCCTCCTGAAGCCGATGGGGTGACCTATTATAAAGGGGCTAATGACGTTAAAAGCAAACTCAGAAAGAATAACTTTTACTATGAGGATGAAAAACCGAAATCCGTCAGGGATTCAATTAAGGGATTTAAAAAAGACATAAAGTATATTAATAAATCATTGAAGGAGATTGAAAATCCGACTCAAATAGATTATGTTTCTGTAGTTGACAGGACTGAAGAATATAATCCTGAAGACTATTTAAACATGCCTAGTGATGACGATTCCCAGCTGATTATCGAGAAGGAAGAGGGATTAACATTTGCAGAACAGGAAGAAAAAAGAATAGAAAAAGAGTTGATGATGGAAGCCCTCAAAAAAGAGATAGCTGATGATGAAAATGTTATAGTCACGGTTCATGAGCAGCACAGAAGGGAGGAAATAAAGGACCAGGCTTTAGAAGACATCATCCTTTCGGCTAATGAGGACTACAAGGAAATTGAAAAGGAAAGATATCAGAGCAACAATACTTTAAAATCATTTGATGACCAGAAACTTCCAGGGAAAGGAAAAATGGAAGATAATATTGTTGAATATGTCCAGGCTGAGGATATTGGCCTATCCTCTCAAGATGATTTATATAAAAAACCGGCCGGTGAAGTGGCAAAATCCGTTAATTATATTGTTGATGTTGAAGGGCCGGTCCATGTAACGGAAGTTATTAAAAGGATTAAAGACAGTTGTGCAATTAAAAGAGCAGGTTCCAATTTGAAAAAGACGGTTAATGCAGCCATTGGTGAATCAGAGAAATCCGGAACTATTATAAGGATTGGTGACTTTTTATATGATGCATCCAATAATAATGTGCTTGTTAGAAAAAGGAACAAGCCTAACATCGATCTGATTTCCGATGAGGAGATTTCCAAAAATATTGAATTGGTCTTACTCTACAAGCAGAACTTGACAACAAAGCAGATTGCAAAGGAAACTTCAAGAAACTTCGGATTCAAATCCACGTCTAAAAAGACTGCAGACAGAATCAACGGTGTTTTGGATTTGATGATAGCAAACAATAAAGTTAAGATAACTGAGGATATTGTTGAACTTAACTAAAGGAGGTTTTTGAATTGTCCATGAAACTTAAATCTCCCGATGGCCTGCCGAACAAACCCGGCGTTTATATTATGCGTGATGATGCCGGCACCATAATCTATGTGGGCAAGGCAAAAAATCTCGTAAAAAGGGTCAAATCTTATTTTAGGGAAAAGCTTGACAGGCCAAAGACTCAAATTCTGATGAGTCATTTCGATAGTCTTGAGTATATTGTAACCAATTCCGAAAAGGAAGCATTGATACTTGAAGCTACATTGATCAAAAAGCATCGTCCAAGATATAATGTTCAGCTGAAGGATGACAAGAGATACCCTTATGTAAAGATTACCAATGAAAAGTTTCCCAGATTGATCATTACAAGGGACATTGCTAAAAATGGGGTTTATTATGGGCCATTCACTGATGCGGGTTCTGTTAAGCAAACTGTAAAGTTTCTGAAATCTTTATTTAAAATCAGAACCTGTCGCAATATGGATGGGCCTTGTCTTAATTCTCAAATTGAATTGTGTCATGCTCCCTGCGCGGGCAATATTTCCGAAGAGGAATATTCGGAAATTATTAATAAGATCGACTTGTTTTTCCAGGGAAAATATTCGACGATCGTTAAGAATCTTAAACGTGAAATGGCCGATGCTGCAATGAATGAAGAATATGAAAAGGCGGCTGTAATAAGGGACCAGATTGCATCAATAGAAGATATTATGGAAAAGCAATTCGTTGATTTGGTTGATGATGACCTGGACCAGGATGTAATTGCAGTTGCACCCGGTGAAAATGAGGTTGTGGTCATTATCATGCCGATTAGGAACGGCAAAATCGTTGGGCGTGATGACTTTTTAATGAGTGGTTCCCAGTACGATTCATCTTCTGAAGTGTTATTTGCATTTATTCAACAATATTATGGATATAACAGACATATTCCAAAGCAAATCCTTTTGGATGAGGGCATTGATGATAAGGCATTGCTGGAAGATTGGTTAAGTGATTTGAGGGGAAATAAGGTACACATTAAAGTTCCCCAAAAGGGCGTCAAATTGCGCCTGGTAAAAATGGCCCGTAAGAATGCTGAAATCATTAGGCATCAAAAGAAAAATATGGAAAATGCATTAATGGAGCTTAAAAAATACCTCAAACTTGAAAAAATGCCTCGTGTAATTGAGGGATATGATATTAGTAACATTTCAGGCAAGTTTGCAGTCGGTTCAAAAGTGTCATTTAAAGATGGAAAACCTAACAAAAAAAGCTATAAACATTTCAAAATGAAAACTCCCGGACCGAACGATTTTGCGATGATGGAGGAGTTGTTGACACGCAGATTAAAAATGGTGGACTCAGACCCTGAACCGGACCTAATGGTCATTGACGGTGGTAAAGGACAACTGGGCATGGTTTGTGGAGTTTTGGAAAAATTGAATTTAACTCATATTCCGGTTATAGGGCTTGCAAAGGAATTTGAAGAGATATATATTCCTAATTCCAAACGTCCAATCATAATTCCTAAAAATAATAATGCTCTGCATTTGCTTCAGCAAGTGCGTGATGAATCTCATAGATTTGCAATAACCTATCATAGGAAACTTCGCAGTAAGAATATTCAAGCCTCTTCTCTTGACAATATTGCTGGTATAGGCAAAAAACGAAAGATTAATCTTTTAAAAGAATTTGGAAGCATTGAAAATATTAAGAATGCTTCTGTGGATGATTTAGCAAAAATAGATGGCATGAATTTAAAAACGGCTAAAAATGTCTATAATTATTATCACTAAATTTTAATCTAGTATTAGAAAAAATGCCTTATTTTCCATTAAGTTTAAATATAAGAATTTTTATAAGTTTTTATAAGAATATTGAAAAGGTTAAAAATATGGTTAAATGTCCCCGATGTGGCTATGAAAATTCGGCCTCATCAAAATATTGTGATAATTGTGCCTATCTTTTAACTGACCAACACGGTAACAGAACAACTAACAATCAGAGAACCAGTTGGAATATAGGTATTGCTAAAAAAATTGTCATTGTTTTAGGTATTGTTGTTATTGCTTTGTTGTTGTTTTCTTTTATATATAACAACACCCAGCCTTCAAAGGAAGAGTCCCTTAATGTTATTACTGATAATGGAAGTGTAGACCATACATCCTCTTATCCTTATGTTGCACTCGTAAAATACGAAGGTGACTGGTACGCTCGTATGGGTGACCCTAATTACTTGTCCACCCAATCAGGTTACGGTGAAAAAAGATATTCACTGGATTGCGCATCATGGGAAAGGGTGGCCATTACTGCTCAAAAAACGGATTATGGTGAAGGCAATCTTACCATTCAACTTTTAAGAAATGGTAATGTTGTAGCTGAAAACTCAACTACAGATACTTCTGGAAACATTGTGATACATTACAATTATTAATTATAAATCGTTGATTTTTGCTTCCAGCAGTTCCACTAACTCGTCAGTTTTATAGAGACGAATTTCCTGTTCATCTTTACCTTTAAAAATTTTGATAAATTTGATAAGATCATTGCATAATTGGTCATATTGAATATTCAATGTGTTAAAGTTAGACAGTAGTCCGAATGCTTTTTGTTGGTCTAATTTAGGATTGTCCTTCAATATCCTTTCAATATTGGCGAAATGTGTTTCAATCATTATTTTTTCCTGTTCCAAACTATCCATATATTCTTGAATTTTATTTTCACTAGCCATTTAAATCACTTGTTTTTAATGTATAATTGTTAAAATATAAATAGTTTCACGGATAAAAATCTGTATATTATAAGGGGCATTAAGAATGATAAAAGTTGAAAATGTAAGTAAAGATTATGAGCTTGATGACGGTACAAAAGTGAAGGCATTGAAAAATGTCAGCTTCGAGGTTAAGGAAGGCGAAATACTTGGAATCATGGGCAAGAGCGGTTCTGGAAAGACAACACTTCTAAGAGCCTTGAGAGGTGTTGAGCACATAGATTCCGGTAAGATTACTGTGGGCACTGACAGTGTGGATGGAAATTCATCCCAATTCTATTACAATAATCTTAAGAAGGTAACTGCAATCCATCTTCAAAGGTCCTTTGGCCTATGGCCGGATACTGTGCGGGAAAATGTTTTAAGAAAACTGTATGCACGTAACTACTTTGATGAGGGGGATGCCAATCTTGAAGTGGCTGATAGCGAATTCGGCCAGGAGGCCGATGAGATATTGGAACTTGTTTCATTAACTCATAAGAAGGACCATTATGCTTCCGTGTTGAGTGGTGGTGAAAAGCAAAGGCTTATTATGGCCCGTCAACTTGCAAAACAACCTAAGGCTTTACTTCTTGATGAACCGGCAACCATGGCATGCCCCAAAACCAAACAGGAAATATTGGATGCCGTTAAAAAAATCAACAAGGAATTGAATATCACTGTTATTCTTGTGTCCCACTTGCCTGATGTTCAAAAATACTTGGCCGATAGGGTTATCCTGCTTGAAGACGGAGAGATAGTTGATGAGGGCTCTCCCGATGATATCTGCGATAAGTTCATGGGGGATATGGAACCCATCGTCGACATTGAAAACATCGCAACCGATGAAGATTTGATTGAAGTAAATGACGTATTCAAAAGATTCTACTTATTGACCGGCGGGGAAGTATTGCAGATAGAGGACATAAACTTCAAAGTTCAAAATGAAAATATTTTAAGCATAATAGGGCCTAGCGGTGCTGGAAAAACTGTTCTTTTAAGAATGCTTGGCGGCCTTGATGATCCTGACAAGGGTGAGGTATTGTACAAGGTCGATGACGAATGGCATGACATTGACATTCCCGGCATGGGACGTATGAAAATAAGATCCAAATTAGGATTTATGCATCAGGAATTTGCATTGAGCCATTATGCAACAGTTCTAGACCAATTGGCAGTGCGTTTAGGATATAAAAATCAGGATATTATAAAAGATGCACAGGAAAGGGCTAAAAAGATAGGTCTTAGCGAGGAATTGTTGGATTCATTTTATTTGTTAACAGATTTGCCTGAAATGGAAGCCAAAGAGCGTTTAAGACAGGTCGGGCTTGACCCTGAAATTCTAAATGACTTATTCCCAAAATTCCCGGAAACCGCAACAAAAGAAGCGGTTGCCGATATATTTGAAAGTTTGGACTTGGATTTGGATATATTGAATAGGAAATCATATGAATTGTCTGGTGGTCAGAAAGTACGTGTGATGCTTGCTTTAATTTTAGTTTCAAGACCAAAATTCCTGCTTTTAGATGAGCCGTTCGGAGATTTGGACCCTGTCACCTTAAGAACTGTAACCAATTCTCTTAAAAAGATTTCAAAAACTTATGGAATTACCATAGTGATGATTTCACATAACACCGACTTTATCAAGGAATTGAGTAACAGGGCAATATTCATGGATGATGGAAAAATCATTGATGACAGTGAGGATATGGACAAAATCGTATCCAATTTCATCGATTTCTGTCATGCTGATTATCTTATGGGAGACGAATAAATGTTTGATGTGATAATGGTGCCTATTGACGGGTCCGATTATAGTTTTGAAGCTGCAGACATCGCCATTGAAATAGCTCAAAAATTCTCATCAAAGATTGCCGCAGTCCATGTCCTGGAGGAATTCTCATTGAACAGCTATGATTCTGAAGAAGACTCAGGAGATGCTCTTTTAGCTGAAGTTACTAAAAAGGCAAATGATGTTGGAGTGGATGTTGTTGAACATTTGCTCACTGCCGACCCTTTGAGGGACATGAAATTCATTGTAGACCAGACACATGCTGACCTGGTTGTTATTCATGCTCATGGAGCCAACAATAACAGATTCGTATCCTTTGATGAAAATGAAGTTTCAGATGCACAAATCGGTTCAGTTTCAGAAAGGCTTTTGAGAAATTCTGAAGTGCCGATTTTATTGGTGAAATAATTTATTTTTTTCTTTTAAATCCTATTTTTTCATATAATTTTAAATATAATGATAAACTAATTATTAATAATTAAACTGTTTAAGTTAGGAGAAATTTTATGATAGTTAAAGATTGGTGCTCATTCTGCGGGGAATGTGCCGGAGTTTGTCCAAGAAATTTGATTCAAGTAAGGGAGTACTCTTTAGTATTCAATGATGATGACTGTAAGGATTGTGACACTTGCATTAAAGCATGTCCAATTGATGCATTAGAAAAAGAGGATTGATTATATGATAGAAACTGATGTTATTGTAGTAGGTTCCGGACCTGCAGGTTCATCTGCAGCAAAACACGCTGCATTAGGTGGAGCAAAAGTTATTTTAATGGATAAGAAATCAGAAATTGGTTCACCTAAAAGATGTGCTGAAGGTGTTTCAATTCAGGGTTTGGAAAAATTAGGAATCGAGCCATCCCCTCGCTGGGTTACTCAGGAAATTCAGGGCGTAAGAATACAGACCCCTGATGCAACTGACGTATGGTTGACCAATGAAGAGGTAAAATTGCCTGAAGCAGGTTACATTCTGGAGC
>NZ_JAZRHE010000145.1:0-21455 GCF_045644645.1 Methanobrevibacter sp. | reverse complement strand
CCTGAATTCCATCAGTTTCGCCCATGCGTCTGATTTTTGCAAATCGTCAAAGCTTGGATTTGAAGCCACATTTCCCAAGACATACTCAGGCATTCCGACAAACCTGTAACATGGATAGATTGAACCGTCTGAACCGACAGCAAGTGTAGTTCCGATACAATCAGCGAATGTACAGAGGGTTCCTCTTCTTCTAAGCGTAGACTTGCAGATATGATCCAGGTCCATGATTGAGAATTTATCCAAATCGTAAAGGTACTTATCCAACCAATCCACCAAGAGCTTTCCGTGCTCTTCCTGGTCAAGTGCCCAAGGATCTGCATTATCTCCCCTAAGGGACGGCAGTGCCGCATGAATCTTGAGATTCATCTTTTCGCCCTTGAAGAATTCATACAGTTCATCTGAAAAATCCTTGGAGTAATCAGTTACTGTCAAAACAAAGTTAATGATTAATCCTTTGCTTTTGGCAATTTCATATTTTGACATGGTTTTGTCAAAGTAACCGTCTCCCCTTTGGAAATCGTTGATTTCCTTTGGCCCGTCAATGCTTGTGCTTACAACCACATTGTATTTTATGAACAGGTCAATGAGGTCTTCTGTCAAGAGCCATATATTGCTCTGAAGTGAAAATCCATCAAGATTAGGTATCTTGGATAATTTTTCAAGTGCATATTCATAAAAATCGTATCCCGCAAGCAACGGTTCGCCGCCATGGAAAGTGAAATGAACATTGTCATCCCTAAAATCAGCCAGCCAGTCAATAATCTGGTCGATTATTTCCAAATCCATCATTTCCTTTTTGTTTTCAGATCCCCAACAGTATTTGCAGTTTGATGGACAGTTCAATGTGGGGATAATCATTACATGAAATGTCATTTTTATATTTGAATCTTATTCAATTCCCTTAACAGCTGTCTTTTTTCATCAGGGTCCATATTATCATCTACGAAAAATATGTAACCGCATTCTTCGCATTTTACAGTGTCCATTCTCGCATGGGCCCTGTGATTGTCTATGATTTTTCTGTGAGCTATCTTGTCTTTTGAGCCGCATTTAGGACATGGCGCCAATAATTCTTCCATTTTCATATTTCCACCTATAATTAAAATTAGTCCTTAATGTATATTAATGTTATCAATAGGGAAAAGTTTAAATAAGATGGTTTTTCGACTGCAATTTTTCAAAATGACTTCAACAAGCTTTAAATAGCATATAAATAGAAATAATATATTAATTCAAAGATTGAAGTGATTGTGATGCCGTATGATTTGTATGAATATTTTAGAAACCAAAGAAACAATGAAAAATTCATGGAAATTACTGATATTGTTCGGGAAAAAATCTGGAGAGAAACGTATGACGTGGTGAAATCACAGGAACATTTCTTCAAGCGGGAAAATTAGCGGTTTAGAATCTTCAGCATTTGCCTATAAAGTGGAAAGCCAATCTTTTCTATGAATAATATAATGTACTTGTCACCAGGAAATTCAAACTCTTTTTTTACCTTTTTCAACTCAGCTATGATATCCAGATTCTGAGGGCATTTCCTTAAGCATTTACCGCAGGCATTGCACATGCCTGCATTGCCTTTGGAACCCATGATTCCTTCGGCATACTGGAAATAGTCAATTAAAGAAGGATTGATCAATCCCTTATGATTAAACAGATATTTTTCGTTGTAGATTCTTAAACATACCGGAATATTGACTCCCTGAGGACATGGCATGCAATATCCGCAAGTGGAACAGTTGATTTTTAAAGAATCCCTCATCACCCTTTTTACCAGCTCAACGGTTTCCATCTCCTCAAAAGTCATGGACAGGGGAGTGGTCTCGTTCGTAACGGCAATATTATCCTGTAATTGTTCCAGACTGTTCATTCCTGATAGAACGCTGGTGACATATTTATTGTTTAAAACCCATTCAAAGGCCCAATCCGCATTGCTTTTATTTGGATTTGCCTTTTTAAATATCTCTTCAGCTTCCTTAGGCATTTTTCCTGCCAAGATTCCGCCCTTCAACGGTTCCATTATAACAATGCCCATTCCTTTTGAAGCCGCATATTCGATTCCTTCTATGCTTGACTGCACATTATCGTCAAAATAATTATACTGAACCATTACAATATCCCATCCATAAGCATCAACGACCGTTTCGAACTCCTCTTTCGGGCCATGATATGAAAATCCGACATGCCTTATCTTGCCGTCTGATTTTGCCTTATCGATGAATTTGATCAAATCCCTCTTCAGCAGCCTGTTGATTGTTTTCAGGTCAACCGAATGTATGAAATAGTAATCTATAAAATCAGTCTGAAGCCGATTTAACTGCTCATCCAAGATCTTTTCCATGTCATCATATTTCCTGACATTGATTGACGGCAGCTTGGTGGAAATCTTGACCTTGGACCTCAGTTCATCCGTTAGGACTTCCCCTAAAAAAGACTCGCTGTCCCCATACAGATAGGCTGTATCAATATAATTAATGCCGTTGTCAATCGCATAATAAATCAGCTCCTTGGCCTTGTCCCTGTCAATCTTACCATTCTTTGACGGCAATCTCATTGCCCCAAAGCCTAAGGCAGACAATTCATCCCCTGTTTTTTCAATCAGTCTATATTGCATATTATCTTCTGAAAGTTCTTACAATCTTATCTACGATGATTTTAAATAAGACTCCAACCCCATGAGTTACAGGCCCTTTGGTTGATGAATTCACGACATCATACCTGACAGTGATTGGAACCTCGACAATCCTTAAGTTATTTTCAGCAGCATCGGCCAACATTTCACTCTCAATTCCAAAACCAGTGTCTCTGAATCTGAAACAATGAACTCTTTTGCCTGAAAAAGCTCTAAAACCGCTTTGAGAATCAGTTACATGAGTTCCTGAAGTGACATTTGTGGCGATATTCAAAACCTTCTGACCAATGCGCCTATAAGCAGGAGTGCTTTCATCAAAGCCATTGAGATATCTGCTGCCGTTGACCAAATCGGCACGGCCTTCCCTGATCGGCCTCATGATTTCAAGCATTTCATCGGGGTTGTGCTGTCCGTCACCATCAATCGTAACGACAATGTCAAACCCCTTAACTTCAGCAAAGGCATCCTTTAGAGAAACGCCTTTTCCCAAATTGTTATAATGCTTTATTACATGTGCTCCGGCATCACGAGCCCTTTGGGAAGTCCTGTCAACACTTCCATCATCAACAACTATAACCCTATCAACATATTTCAGTGCCCTTTTAACGATGAACGCGATAGCCACTTCCTCATTATAAGCAGGAATAATTGCGATTGTTCTCATTCTATTCTATAGTAATCCTTCATCCATTCGACTGTCCTTTTAATGCCCTCTTCAGGAGGAACCTTGGGATCGTGCTTTAAATCACGAATGGCCTTAGAAAAGTCAATTGTCTTGACCTTTGTTGTAAAGTCTTCAGCAGGAGTGTATGTTACCAAGCTGTCATCGATTCCAACGGCATCCAAAACCATGTCAGAATATTGCTTGATATCCCTTTCCCATTCCTGCCTGCTTCCGACATTGTACACTTCACCGGGAATGAAATTATCAACGATATTTGCAAAAGTCCTTACGGTATCCTCGACATAGTCAATAATCCTTCTATGACCCATATGAACTGAGTATGGAAGGCCATGCAAAGCCTTGTAGATGAAAATTGGTATGAAACCTTTATATGGTGAATAAACATCATGAGGCCCGTAGCAATTAACAGGCCTTACACGAACGGTTTCGGTTCCGAACATGGTGGCCGAATTCATGCACATGAGCTCTCCAGCCCATTTGGAAATGGCATAATCATTCATCTGGTATGTTTCGGAAATCGGCCTGCTTACCATGACATCCTCATCCATTATCCCATCATAATCCCCATAAACCTCAGCCGAGGAAAATGAAATCATCCTAAAGTCAAGCCTTTCCTGAAGGCGAATCATGTTTTTCAAGCCTATCACATTGGTTTGCCAAAGGTTTTCATAATACCCTTCACCGTTCCATCGGCCATACTCTCCGGCCAGGTGGTAAACATAATCAAACTTATCATTGTCCTCAAAGATCCTTTCCATCTGACGGTAGTTTCTAACATCACCCCTCACATAATCAGAATAGGAGTCAGAATAAAGGTCAGCCTCACCTTCATGATGCAATAGATCACAGGCCAGAACTTCATGACCGCGGCTTTTAAGCTCTTTTACAAGATTGGTTCCTATGAAACCGCTGCCTCCGGTGACCAATATTCTTTGGGTTTCCATCATTCGGCCCCATCAATCATCAGCTTCATATATTCAATTAGGTCATTCTTTGATTCAGGGTCATCCATTGCAAATTCAATGGAAGTTTTTAGCCATTCAAACCTGTTTCCGATGTCATAGGTTTTTCCTTCAAATGTTACGCCATAAATGGCATCCAGTTTCTGAAGTGCATCGGTGAGCTGAATTTCGCCGCCTACACCAGGTTCTGTTTCATCAATCTTATCGAAGATGTCCGGTGTCAATACATAACGACCCATGATGGCCAGATTAGAAGGAGCCTGATGAGCTAAAGGTTTTTCAACAAGTTTTTCAATATTATAAACATTCTGTTCGACTTCGGTCCCCTTAATAATTCCGTACCTTTCCACTTTCTCTTTGGGAACTTCCTCAAGGGAAATCGCTGACGCGCCATATTTTTCATGAACATCAATCAATTGCTTAGTGCATGGAGTTGGGCCTTTAGTGATTGAATCACCCAAAAGCACTGCAAACGGCTCCCCGCCGACATGCTTTTTGGCACAGTAGATCGCATCTCCCAAACCCTTCTGTTCCTTCTGTCTGACATAACAGATATCGGCCAGGTCAGTTATTGCACGAACCTGCCTTAGACGGTCGTCCTTGCCGGCGCTCTGCAGGGTCTGTTCGAGTTCAAAAGATTTGTCGAAATGGTCTTCAATTGACCTTTTATTTCTACCTGTGACAATTAAAATGTCATCAATTCCGGAAGCCACCGCTTCCTCGATTACATATTGAATGGTCGGCTTGTCATAAACCGGTAACATTTCCTTAGGTTGCGCTTTAGTAGCAGGTAAGAATCTAGTACCGAAACCTGCTGCTGGAATAACAGCTTTCATAATTTATCACCATATAAGTTTATTTATATATAATTTTTAGTTCAATTATTATAAATAACTTATTAAAAAAAGATATTATTCCAAATGAAAAATAATTTCAAAACAAGAGTAAATATGAAGTGCGGGAGACGGGACTTGAACCCGCGAAGGGACTGACCCACTAGGCCCTCAACCTAGCGCCTTTGACCGCTCGACCACCCCCGCATAAAACAAAAGTAGTTATAAAAAAATATATTTTTTACATTATATATACTTATCTGTTTTTAGCATAATTCTATGGTAACTTCCATGATTTTCTCATTTTTTAAATCTTCAATCAACTTCAAATCAAGATCTTTTGCCGCCTTATCAGCCTTGATCATCAATGTTCTGGAGCAGGTATAATCGCTGGTTCTGCAAACGATATCCGTTGGATGGGTCAAAGTCAAATCTTCATGACCCCAGCCGGTTATCTCATCATACCCGTTTTCAGTGTCCAGAATGACCTTTATCCTGGTGTTGGAATTGGCTATCTTATCCTTAAACTCCTGAGGGAAGTTCAACATTGACTTGTCTGCACCGGTTCCAATGATGCAATCGGCAGTGGGGCCAATCTCAGCATCCTTCGTAATCTCAAATGTGGATTTGTGATGCGATGTGACATTTCTATGTCCTTTGGTTTCAAGCTTGAAAATCATGATTATAAATTGGATTGAAAAACTAATAAATTTTATGCCATCGAATAAATTAATGCAGGCCCAATAATTCGACAACCTTAAAAAATCAAAAGCAATATTTAAATCGGAAAATCAAATATAAATAATACTACAAAAAAGAATCAATGATTTGCATGAAGGGATGTTACTGTCTAATCATAAATATGAACAAGAGTTGCGAAATCGAAATTGGCAAACTCGGAAAAATCAGTTTCAAAAGGGGATGCCACGTATATGTCGGTTCGGCAATGAATTCTCTGGCCGCCAGAATCAGCAGGCATTTAAGCGATGATAAAAAGCTTCACTGGCACATAGATTACCTGTTGAAAAATGAGAACGCTGAAATTAGTGAAGTGATCTACAATGTTTCCGAGGAAAAAATAGAATGCAGACTGTCCCAAATCATTTCAGATAAAAGTAATGGCATTGAAGGCTTTGGATGCTCCGATTGTGATTGCGAAAGCCATCTGTATTATTTCAAAAATAGAAAGGAAGCTATTGAATGCGTAAAAGGCGCATATGATTCAATAGCCATGGAATGCAAATCATTCAATAAATGAAATCGCGTTTCTTCTTATGCCTATATGAGATTTCAAAGGAATTCAGCCCTAGGTTCCTCAGCACTTCCAAATCATCGCCGCTGATTGCGACGACATCTTCCCATTCGCTTTCAAGACGTGCAATTTCATCTAAAACATCCTTACCTTTTTCAGTCAGTGTGCAGTCATAAGCCAAAGCGCTGTCTGGGGATTCATCAACTTCAATGAGTCCCTTTTTGGCCAATTTTTTGTATTTTTTCAGATACAAATCCAAATGAAGATTGAACAGGTCTGTTTTTTCAGCCTTTTCGAACTGTTTAACCCGAATCTTTTTGTGATGTGGCTTATCATGCTTTTTAACTTGCTTTAAAAGTTTCACCTGACTTTCATGCAAAGGAATGCTTAGATTTTCACGCACATAAGTCATCTTTGACTCCTCAATAATGCCTATTAAAGAGGATGCGTTCATATTGGCAATCGCATTTCTGTGGGGATGTGGCATTCTATCACCTCATTTCATTTGTCCAAATAATCCTCTCATGATTCCCTTTGTGACTTCACGTGCGGCTGTGTTCATCGCCTGTGATGCCGCCTTTTCAGCCATCCTCTGAGTTTCTGATTTTTTAGCCCGTTTGCCTTTTGTCTGGGTCTGGCCTGCAAGGACTGTTCCTAAAATGCCACCTATAACGTCTGCAGCTCCAGGCTGTTGCACCTCAGATGATTCCTCCTGCACTTCAGGCTCTTCCTGTTGAGCCTGTTCTTTAACCTCTTCAATAACCTCCATGGTCTCAGGAGGCACTTCACTTTCAATATTAGGGTTTGAATCAATCTTGTTCAATAACAGCTCATAAGCGGATTCAGCGTCAAGCGCATCCCAATATTTGGATTTCAATGTTGAAATATTGATCAATTCGTTTCTCAAGTCATCTTCAATGGCACCTATGTGACTTTGCGGAGGTACGATATCGACTTGCTCGACCACTGTTGGAACACCATTCTCATCCAAAACAGACACCAAGGCCTGGCCGATTCCCAAATTGGAAATGACTTCCGCAGTGTCAAAGTCAGGATTTGCCCTGAATGTTTCGGCAGCCACCTTCACAGCCTTCTGGTCCTTTGGAGTGTATGCATGAAGCGCATGCTGGACACGGTTACCCAGCTGTGCCAGGATGTCATCCGGAATGTCTGCGGGAGACTGTGAGATAAAGTACACTCCCACACCCTTTGACCTTATCAGCCTTACGATCTGCTCTATCTTCTTGCCGAATTCAGGTGCCATGTCGTCAAACAGGAGATGTGCCTCATCAAAGAAGAATACGAATTTGGGCTTGTTCATGTCCCCCACTTCAGGCAATGTTTCAAATAAAGTGGACAACATCCAAAGCAGGAATGTTGAGTAGATTTCAGGTGATAGGGATAATTTTTGAGCATCAAGAATATTGATTACACCGCATCCGTTATCATCGACCTGCATGAAGTCGGAAAGTTCCAAAGCGGGTTCACCGAAGAAATCGTTTCCGCCCTGGTCCTCGAGTGTAATCAGACTTCTCAAAATTGTATTGGCGGATTTTTCGGTAATTGCACCATATTCGCCTTCGAATTGCGCCTTATTTTCAACAACATAATTAATCATTGCCTTCAGGTCTTTAAGATCAATGATTGGAAGGCAGTGTTCATCAGCCACTTTAAACACTATGTTCAATACTCCGGATTGCGCTTCGGACAAGTTCAGGATTTTGGAAAGCAATACCGGACCCATTTCGGATAAGGTGACCCTTACAGGAAGACCCTTCTGGCCGAAGAGATCCCAGAATTCAACAGGACATTCCTTGAATTTGAATCCCTTATCGTCGAGGCCATACCTTTCCCTATTTTTGGTTATGAAGTCATTTCCGGAACCCACTTTGGCAAGTCCGGAGATGTCCCCCTTCATATCCGCTAAAAATACGGGAACTCCCAAATCAGAAAATGACTCGGCCAACACTTTTAAAGTTACTGTTTTACCTGTACCTGTTGCACCGGCTATTAAACCATGTCTATTAGCCAGTTTCGGTAATAAAGACACAGAAGTGCTTTCATTACATCCAATTAATATTTTTTCTTCAGCAAACACTTAAATTCACCCGTTTTCTATTTTTTTAATTAAATAATTAGTCTTTTTAACAAAATTTTGTCTGTTGTGAGCTTTAGCTATCCTCCTGATGGCATCCAGATTCTTAACAAAATTGTCCAGCCATGAGAATATGTCTCCGGGATAGACCTGAATTTGATATTTTCTAAACAGCCTATTTGATATATCTTGTGGGTCCTTGCCCTTTAATCTTTCGTGTACAATAACTTCTGAAATTCCCCTCTGCATGCAACTGCAGAATGGCCTGTCCTGACATCTGCACTGCATAAAATCACTCTGAAGTGCAACCAATGCCTCCTGGAATTTCCTATCCACCTTTTCAATGGCTTCACCACTTGAAATTATATCCAAAGTGGATTCTGCAAACAGCCTTGTTGAAAACTTGATTTTAAGGGCATTTGAAATCTGATTGTGGATTACGCTTGACAGATATGCGTTTTCAAACATTTCCAAATCAAGCGCCATGGCCAAAATCAGAACCTTCAGCTTGTCATACTTGTCCTTTTTCCTATACATTGGAGATAATGCAACATATCTCTTTAAATAATTATAATCATTTAAAGTATTCCTAATGAATTCCGCCTCACCGATTGACAGGAATGAAACTGAAGTGGCCCTGCCGTATCTGGTGACTTCCAATTTATTATTTGCAGCAATATTGACTAATCCCAAATTTTCCATTTCGTCAATAGCCATCTTTACACTTACCGGCACATCAATATTTTTATAAAACCCAATCAGCTCATCCTTTGACCTGATTGATGTGGAGGATATGTCTGCCAGAATCTGTTCATATGCGGAGTCCTCATCATATTCGATGAACACATCTTCACTGTTGCTTTCCAACAGTTCGAGAGCCATTGCCTCTTCGGATTCCCCTGCAAATTCGTTTCCGATTTCCGGAAGCAGATAGACAATTCCCCTGTCATGGTATGTTGGCCTTCCCGCACGTCCGAGCATCTGTGAAAATTCGTTCGGATTTATCCATTTGTTTCCCATCACAAGAGAATCAAAAATGACCTGTGAAGCCGGAAAATCAACGCCTGCAGCCAGTGCCGCTGTCGTTACGACACATGAAATCTTGCCTTTGTCAAAATCCTTTTCAATCTTTTCCTTTTTATAATAGGACAGACCGGCATGGTATGCCTGGGCACTGACCCTTTTGTTGGTCAGATAATTTGCAATCTGGTGGGTCTTGCGTCTTGAATTCGTGAATATAATAGTCTGGCCCCTGAAGCCCTTTTTAGATTTTGTATTGTATTCCCTTTGAACAAGCTTAAGCATCAAAAAGCGCTTTTGGGATTCGTTTCTGGTGTAGACCAAGTGCCTCTCAAGGGGAACCGGCCTCTCATCGTATCTGACCAGCTTCATGTTGAACTCCGATGCCAAAAATTCAGGGTTTTTGACCGTTGCCGAAAGACCGATGATTTGGGTTTTCGGATACAGATTCTTAAGTCTCTTAATCAGCCCGTTCAGGCGGGTTCCTCGGTCCTCATCATCAATCATATGGATTTCATCAATCAGGACAACTCCCACATCGGATAATCCGCCGGAATTGCCGTTTCTCAAAAGATAGTCTATTCCCTCATAGGTTGCAACAACAATGTCCGCCTTTGAAACGTCCGAATCGGGAAGGTTCAATTCCCCTTTGGCCTTGACACGATTTCTTCCAACTTTTATGGCCACTTTCAGTCCGAGTTTTGAGTATTTCTTTTTGAAATCCCTATATTTCTGGTTTGCAAGGGCAACAAGAGGAGTCAAGAAGATGAACTTCCTGCCTTTCAGGGCTTCGGTGATTCCCGCAAGCTCGCCGACCAAGGTCTTGCCCGAACCGGTTGCACTGACTACAAGCAGATCATCGCCTTTCAAAAGCCCTTCCTTGATGGCCAGATACTGGACGGGCAAAAGTTTGGTGTTGCCCGAATCCAATAAAACCCGTTTGAATTCCTTTGGAATCTTCAGCCGTTTCATATCAACCGGAGGTATGATGTGCCTTGGCTTTCTGGTTTTGTCAAACAGCGTAAGGTCCCTATTTTTCAGGGCATCGAAATGTGGATCCAAAACAGACAGCGTCTTTTCCAGACTGCCTGTCTTTTCCAATGTGGATTTGAGGTTTCTGAAAATCTTTTTATCGAAACCCTGGATTTTGATTTCCTCCTTGATTGTGTCCAAGGCACAGTCCTTGCAGATCAGCTGGTTATTGTACTTATATGAAAAGGATGAATTTACGATTGTGATGTTTCCCTCGTATGCACAATAATCGCAAACCTGAGTGTGCCTTACCTTAATGTTTAATGATTTCAGGAAATTCTCCACCCTTTCATCCCCTGTCGCCAAAAAAACGGCCTGTGAACGCAAGAGTTTAATGACCTCTCCGGGAGGCACCAGCCTTTCATTTAAGGTGGAGTTGTCCTTGAAGTTATAATCTGCCACAAATCTTGAAATTGATAAAGAACCACCTTCATCCCTGAACTTGATGTTTCCCACAAATTCAGGTTCCCTCTTGTGATTTAGGGCACCCTTTGGCGAACCGATCGGGTATAATCTCCACTGTTTTTTTATCTTTTTTAAAACAAGCATTGTTAATATTATATTTCTAATTGTTAATATATTTTAAAAAAAAAAGATTATCTAAATAAGACGCTGATATGAATCAAAGAAAAAAAGATAAGGAGAAAAATAATCTCCTTCAAATCTAAAAATATTACCGTTTTTTTATTGTTCTATTTTACCGTATTACCACGCTGGCTGTTGTGCTTGAAGCGCCATATATTTCAGTTCCGTCACATGAAACCATTGCAGTGTAGTTGCCTGCAGCCAGATTCTTAAGGGATGCGGAAATTCTGCCGCGGGCATCGGTCTTGACGGTCTTGTCAATATCACCCAAGACCAAATGGACCTTAACGCCTGTGAGCGGATTGCCGTCGGCATCCTTCAATGTGACATAGAACCTGGTGCTGGATCCTTGTTTTGCAACCATGTCCTTTGCGGTCAATGTGATTGGAATCTTGTTTACAACCACTTTGGAGGTTGTGCTTGACTTGTAATAGGTATCGTCACCGGCATAGGAAATCCTTGCAGTGTAGTTGCCCGGAGTTAAGGACACTGTGGAAACGGATACCCTTCCCTTGCTGTCTGTCTTGAGTGTCTTGTTGATGTTGCCCAGTACGACATTGACCTTGGCGCCTGTGATTATGTTGCCGTCGGTGTCTTTTAATGTTGCATATAGTCTGGAGCTGACGTTATACTCTGCAACAATGTCTTTGGCTGTCAATTCCGTTCCGATTTTTACCAGAACTTTTGCAGTAGTTTTAGAAGGAGCATAAACGCTGTTACCTGCAAATGTGATTGCGGCAGTATATTCGCCCACATCCAAGTTCTTGGTGGATGCGGAAATCCTGCCTTTACTGTCAGTCTTCACAGTCTTGTTGATGTTGCCCAATACCATATTGACCTTAGCACCAACAATAGGCTTACCATCAGCACCAGTCAAAGTAGCATACAACCTGGAACTGACATTATAAACAGCAGAAACATCCTTGGCTGATAAGACAGAGATATTCCTTACAAACACATGGGCTGTTGTTTTTGAAGGAGCATAAACACTGTTACCTGCAAATGTGACCACAGCAGTGTAATCCCCCACATCCAAATACTTAGTGGACGCGGAAACCCTACCTTTACTGTCAGTCTTCACAGTCTTATTAATACTACCTAAGACCATATTGACCTTAGCGCCAACAATAGGCTTACCATCAGCACCAGTCAAAGTAGCATACAACCTGGAACTGACATTATAAACAGCAGAAACATCATTGGCTGTCAATTCTGTTCCGGTTTTTACCAGAACTTTGGCAGAGGTTTTTGACGGAGCATAAACCTTATCACCGGCAAATGTGACCACAGCAGTATACTCACCCACATCCAAATTCTTAGTGGACGCGGAAACCCTACCTTTACTGTCAGTCTTCACAGTCTTATTAATACAACCTAATACCAGATTGACCTTAGCACCAACAATAGCATTACCATCAGCATCAGTCAATGTAGCATACAACCTGGAACTGACGTTATAGATGGTAGAAACATCATTGGAAGATAGGATACTGTCAAATCTATCCACAGTAACGGTAACTGTTTGAGTTGCGGTGGCGTAATTTTTACTGCCCTCGAATGAGACTGTGATTGTGGCAGTTCCCGCAGCGACGCCAACCACATCACCATATTCATCAACAGAGGCAACTTCAGTGTCATTTGATGAATAGCTTAGGTTGCCTGCTTCGGAAGGACTTAACACAGCACCGATGTTTGTACTGTTACCAATAATCAGTTCAATTGAAGCATTGACTGTAATTTCAGTAGTGGCTTGCCCTATTTCAAAACTGCTGTTCCATTCGCAACCCATAAATTCGCCGGAGTCATCATGATAAACGGCCGCTATAGTGTAGTTTCCTGCATCTGAAACTCCTAAGTCCCTGTCAATTTCCCACTCCTCATCAACTTCAATGGTTTGAGCAAACTCATCATTGATATATATGTCAACAGAACCTTTCTTGACTTTCTCTTTGGTTCCACTAACAAAGACATCACCTGTTATCACGACAGAATCCCATTGACTATACTCTGCAGGAACCTTCAAATTCAAGTCCAATTCTGTAGGAATTCTACTATTTAAGCTGATGGTATATGATGCGGTTTCGAATTTGCCTGTTACGCTGGCATGTCCATTATCCTTGGCAGTGTATGTTATTTCCTCGCCTAATGATGCGGCAGTCTTATCCAATTCTCCTAATGTTTGGGTCAGATCCAATTTGATATTCATTTTTGATGCATCATAAACCTCTTCAGGGGAATTTTTATAGTATAAGTTAAAAGCGATTGTTGAGTTTTGACCTATTCCAATATCGTCAGGATCAGCGGTGGCGTTCAAGAACAGCCAGTTGTCCAAATCAATTCCCGCATTGGCAGGTGTTTCATTGTAATTAGCTGCACTGTTTCCAAACCAGTTATCGACAGCCCGAACAGTTCCATCATGAACATTTATGATTTTGTCAACATCATTGTTTATAAGAATTGAGTCATGGATACCGCCGTATTCAAAACCGGAATAAGGCACATATGACCTCATATAAATCACAGAATCGCCGGTGTTATTTACGAATGTCCCCATTATACTGGAATCCTCTAATGCACCATATATGAAAATGGCCGCACCGTCATGGCTTGCCGTGTTATTTACGAATGTGGCATTTATAATCGAATCAGAAAGCACATCCTTCAAAAATAGGTTTGCACTGCAATTGCTTGCTTTGTTATCAATGAAGTTTCCAGCCAGATAAAGGTTGGCCACATCCTCAAGGAAGAAGTTCGCTGCACCTCCATTCATATAACCAGAGCCTAATGCTGTGTTGCCTATGAAGTTTCCGCATATGGAAACATCCGTTAGTATGCCCTTGAAGTAGTTCGCTCCACCACCACATAGGGCATCACTGCCTTTTGCGGTGTTGTTGATGAAATCTCCAGTTATGTTAACATTAGTAACATTATTGAAATAATTTGCTCCACCCTCATCAGAGGCAGTGTTGTTTATAAATGCGGCATCTATATTGGAATTGGAAAGTGTTCCAATGTATGTAAAGTAGATTGCACCGGCATGTTTGGCAGTGTTGTTTTTAAATACTCCTGATACATTAACATTATCCGCGTTTTTATAAATACAGATTGCACCACCGCTGCCTGTTGCATTGTTATCTATAAATGTTGCATCTATAGTGGAATTAGAAACCTCCCCGAAATAGACTGCACCACCATTGCTTTTTGCGGTGTTATTTATAAATGTGGCAGTTATAGTCGAATCAGAAAGCGCATTCCCAATATAGATTGCTCCGCCATCAGAGCGTGAATTCCCATTTTTAAAAGTTAAACCGTTAATATTTATGGTTGCAGCATTAACAGTCCAGATTCTATCAAGACCCTGGGCATCAAAAATCGCTTCGCCGTAACCGTATTTTTCGAAAGATAACTTTTTATCAATAGTTAATCCGGTATTATTGGTTCCGGTGTATGTTCCTGATGCAATCATGATCATATCGCCGTCTTCAGCCGCATCCATTGCATCCTTCAATGTCTTGAATGGTCTTGCTATACTTCCATCCCCGTCCTGATCGGCAGTTGCATTAACATAAATGGCACCTGTAATCCAATTTATCAAGCTGATGGTATATGATGCTGTTTCGAATTTGCCCGTTACGCCGGCATCTCCATATTCCTTAGCGGTATATGATATTTCCTCACCGATTAACGCAGTGCTTTTATCCAATTCGCCAAGTGTTTGGGCCAAGTCCAACTCGATATTCATTTTTGATGCATCATACTCAACATCAGGCGAATTTTTATTGTATAATTTAAAAGCAATTGTTGAGGTTTTACCCACTTCAATTTTGCTAGGATCAGCAGTAGCATTCAAGAACAGCCAACCGTTTAAATCAATTCCAATATCCGGCTTTTCATCGTAATTTGTTGCATTATTTCCAAACCAACAGTCTTTAACATTTATGGTGGTATTAAAACCTGCATTTATTTCGTTATTATTATAATTGTTTAAGAAGATCGCATCATGGATAAAGATATTTTGAGACGGAGTATACCACGGACTATTCAATTGAATCACGGATTTTTCCGTGTTATTTATGTATCTTCCTGATATATTAACATTGAATGATGGTTCTGCAATGTAGATTGCACTGCCCCGTGCATCACTACCCTGTGCTTTGTTGCCGATATATATTCCAGATATGACGGAATTGGCCACTCCAGTAAGCTCGGCGTAGATTGCACCGCCTTTACTGTCATCCCCCCCGGTTGCAGTGTTGTTTATGAATACGCCTGTTACAAATGAACTTTCAATACCATAATGAAATTCGATTGCACCGCCATGTAGGGCTGTGTTATTTATGAAATTGGCATTTATATTGGAGTCAGTGACTTTCGAATGGAAATAAATTGCACCGCCATAGTTCCTTTCGCTTGCCCTTGCGTTTGCATTCTTAAACGTTAAACCGTTGATGTTGATAGTGATCGGTGATAATGAATACTCTCCTATAGCCACGGTCCAAATTCTATCAAGTCCCTGCGCATCAAAAATCGCTTCGCCGTCACCGTATTTATTGAAAGTTAAATTATTCTTTGTAATTTTCAATCCTACACTATTGTTGTTTCCGGTGTATGTTCCTGCCGCAATCATGATTGTAGAATTATCATCAGCCGCATCCAATGCCTCTTTCAATGTCTTGAATGGTTTTGCTAGACTTCCATCCCCACCTTGCTTTGCAGATGCATTAACATAAATAGGAGAAATTTTATTTTTTAAGCTGATGGTGTATGATGCGGTTTCGAATTTGCCCGTTACGCCGGCATCTCCCTCATTCCTGGCAGTGTATGCTATTTCTTCACCGAGTGAAACGGCAGTTTTATCCAATTTACCCCGTGTTTGGGCTAAATCCAATATGATATTCATTTTTGATGCATCATAAACCTCTTCAGGGAAAGATTTACTGTATAAATTAAAGGCAATTGTTGAGCTTTCACCTATTACCATTTCGCTAGTGCTAGCAGTAGCGTTCAGGAACAGCCAATTATCGAATTCAATTCCCTCATTGGCAGGTGCTTCATCATAGTTTGTAGCATTGTTTCCAAACCAGTTATCAACAGCCCGAACAGCTCCATTTTCAACATATATTGAATTACTAACATTATTATTTAGGAAAATTGAGTCATGAATAACATTATTTGAAACGGATTCAAAAATATGAATCACATTTTTTCCAGTGTTGTTAACATATCTTCCCATTATGTTAACGTCAGTTAATTTATCTCTGAAATCATTTGCTCCGCCGTTTGTTGCATTGTTACCTACATAGTCCCCGATTATGTTCACATTGGTTATATTTTTTTTGAAGATGTTTGCACCACCGTCATATAACGCTGCATTTCCGATATAGTTTCCGATAATGTCAACATTGCCCAGTTCTTCTTCAAAGGAGTTTGCTCCACCATCATTATGCGCTGTGTTTCCGGAGTAGTTTCCGATAATGTTAACATCAGTCAGTGCACCGCCGAAGTAGTTTGCACCAGCATAACCGCCGCCCAATACAGAGTTATTAATGAAGTTTCCGGTTATATTAACATTGGTTAATTTATCCTTGAAATCATTCGCTCCGCCGTTTGTTGCATTGTTGCCTACATAGTTTCCGATGATGTTCACATTGGTTATATTTTTTTTGAAGATGTTTGCACCACCATCATTATGCGCTGTGTTTCCAGAGTAGTTTCCGATAATGTTAACATTGCCCAGTTCTTTTTCAAAGGAGTTTGCTCCACCATCATTATGCGCTGTGTTTCCGGAGTAGTTTCCGATAATGTTAACATCAGTCAGTGCACCGCCGAAGTAGTTTGCACCACCATGACTGTCGCCCCATGCAGAGTTATTAATGAAGTTTCCGGTTATATTAACATTAGTCAGATTATTATTGAAACAATTTGCCCCGCCATGTAGGGCTGTGTTATTTATAAATATAGCATTTATATTGGAATTAGAAAGATTATTGGAAATATAAATTGCACCGCCATATTCTGCTGCACTATTATTTATAAATTCACCATAAATGCGGGAATTGGAAATTTCATCATGAACGTAGATTGCACCGCCATAGGAGGTGTCTGCCCTGTTGTTTATAAATGTGATATTTATAATTGAATTATAAAGTGAATCCTGAATAAAGATTGCTCCGCCAGAAGCTGATTTTCCATTTTTAAGGGTTAATCCGTTGATATTTATGGTTTGAGAATTAAGAGTCCAAATTCTATTAAGTCCCTGTCCATCAAAAATCGCTTCGCCGTCACCGTACTTTTCAAAAGATAACCTTTTATCAATAGTTAATCCTGTATTATTGGTTCCGGAGTATGTTCCTGATGCAATTATGATTATATCGCCGTCTTCAGTCACATTCAATGCATCTTTCAATGTCTTGAATGGAGCTGCTTCACTTCCATCTCCGTTAGGGGCTGCAGATGCATTAACATAAAAAATAGAACCCTCTACAGTTATAGAACCAATTGATGGTTCACCAAGTACCTGAGACATTGAGTCCTCTTCGGCTTCTGCATATCCCACACTATAAATTTCATTGTCTTCACCAACCTCAACGGACTTGGCATCATTTTGCAATGCCTTGTCACCGCCATCGGCATCGTTCTCGTTCAAATCTCCTATTGCATCAACATCATTTTCAGCGAAAAGTATCTCCACATCGTAGGATAAGGCAACAGTACCATTGTTGTCATCCAAATCCGCTGCAGAAACAGAAGAAATTGACATCAATACAAGCAGAAAAAAAAGTAATGCAAATATTTTCTTACTCATCTTAACACCGGCATATCTAATATATATTCAACTAAAAAAAAAAATTTTTATATATGATTATAATTTTTTTAAAATAATATATAACATTTTATATTTTACTGTACCGGTTAAAAGCATCCGAAAAAAAATAATGAACAATGTGTCAATCCCTGCACACATCATTCCATATAGTCAAATCTGGTTTCCAAAACGATAATTAATGCAAAACCGATTACCGCAACGATAATGCATGGGAAGAGTCCGGCAAAGCTCAGGCCTACTGAACTGATGATTTCCCCACCGGGAACCTTAAGAGATCCGATCATGACCCCAATGAGAAATGCCATTGTCACTTCCTCATGGTTCTTGAGCAGGTAATTAAGGATTTTTGAAAATCCGAGTATGCCTATCAGCGCACCAACCACAAAGACTATTATTTCTGTGAAATGCAGCTGGTGAAGGGCGTTCAGCATGTATTCGTACTGGCCAAGCAACAACAGCAAGAACGAACCTGAAATGCCCGGCAGAATCATTGCACAAATCGCAATCATGCCTGAAACAAATAGAACTGGCAATGAATGATTGGCGGCAATCGGATTCAGGCTTACAAAGATGAATGTCAATACTGCACCAATCAAGGCAAACACAAAGTTTTTCAGGTTGATTTCATTGAGCTTTCTAAAGAGGATAACGGCCGAAGCCACAATAAGGCCCAGGAAGAATGAAAATGTCCAGGCGGGATATGCATCCATGCAGAAGGTGACCACCTTGGCAAGTGTCAGGAATGCAACTCCTATACCCAAAACCAGCGGTATGAAGAACTTGAAATCGATTTCCTCAAACATCTGGGTTATGAATCCGCTGATGTCACCCTTAAGCAATGGCTTTACAAATCCGAAACGGATTTTGCTGATAGCTTCAACCAAGTGAGCGTAAATTCCGGTAATCAATGCGATTGTTCCGCCTGAAACTCCCGGAACAATGTCTGCAGAACCCATCAGGACTCCGCGAATGAATATCAAAACAGCTTCCTTCAAATCAAAATTCAAAATTATCACCAAAACACTAATTAGTTATAATATTAGTCAATCTATGTTAAATAAGTTATCCAAAAAAAGAAATAGAAGAATAATTCAAAAAGAATTATTCATCGTTGAACGGTTGCGGAAGTTCGCACACTCCGCTGCCCTTTGCAAGATATGCATATGCAAATGCCGCACATACCGCACCGAGAATCGGTCCGATTAGGTATATCGGGAAGAATCCCCAGAGGCTTTGACCTCCCAAAATCATGTCCATCAGGTATGGCCCGAATGTACGTGCAGGGTTGATTGAGGCGCCAGTGAATGCACCCAACACCACGATTACTGCAGCAACTGTCATGCCTATTGATATTCCGGCAAAACCTGGTTCTGCCTTCTTGTCAACAGCCACACCCATTACAACCATCATCAGGAAGAATGTTCCTATGAATTCCGCAAACATTGCCTGTAAATAGCTAACTCCCAAACCTGGAGCGGTTGCACCGAGTCCGCCGATTGCCACTGCAGGATTGCCTAAGCATAAGAACAGGCAAAGGCTTCCCAAACATGCACCAATTACCTGTGCAACAATATAGTAAATACTGTCGATTAAAGCGATGTTCTTGGTTACAAGCAGACCGATGGTCACGGCAGGATTCAAGTGTGCGCCGGAAATCTTTCCGAACACATAGATACATATCATTACGGTCAGGCCGAATGCCAGAGCTATGGCAATCCAGTCCCCAAGTCCGCCTAAAGGTCCGATCGCTGCTGCGCCAGGAGTAACGGTGTTTGAAATCAGAAGTGTCACGACGGCTGCACCTGTACCGAAAAATACCAGGAAGAATGTTCCAAGTAGTTCCGCAAAGAATTTTTTTCTAATATTGCAAGTCATTTACCTCACCTATACAGCCTCTCTCCATTGACAGTATTCATGTTTGTTGTCTGCAAGACATGCGGAAGCGCATTGTTTACAGCCTCTTACAGGGGATCCTGGAGTTTCCTTGTCAAGTGCTATGATGTTTGTCATCATGGTTGCTGTAATTGGTTCTGAAGTTAAAAGACATGGGTAGTCTGCCAGTCTCATGAGTGAAGAGAATCTGACGGTTATGGCGCATGCAGGATAGGTGTATCTTTGCGGATTCATTAAAACATCATTTTCCAGAATGGATGTGAAATCAACTTCCATGCCCTTGATTCTTGGAATGATTTCAAATCCGGCAGAAGACCTCATTTTCCTTGCATTGCTCATTGCATTGAAACCTCTGTAGATCATGTCCATGAAGTCACAGTTGTGCAATTCTGCAGCCGCACCCCTTTTCGGATATTGCTGCACGTAGTTGTGGAACCTTTTGTTCAACATGTCAACAACCATCGGAGCGGTAAATCCATCAAGTTCCAATAGGAATTCGGTAGCGCATGCGGATGCACCTGTTGAAAGTTTCAATACATCAAACGGAGAACCAAATTTGTCAAGGTTGTTTTTCAATGAATTTCCAATTACATCAGCAGTGGCTATGATGATGTTCATGGTCACATCATCCTTACACATGTTGTAGGTGGACTGTCCGATGTGGTGTCCGATATCCCCCACACAGTATGCAGGCACTGTTACGATGTTTCCGTAGTGTACGCCGTCGTCCATTGCGGCCTTTACGACTGGAGTCATTGCCTTTTTATACTTGTTCATGTAGTCCCTTACATCAAATGATGAGTGGTCCGCATCATCCATCAAGGTGCCCTGTCCTTCAATAGGTGTTTTGTAAATCATTTGCAGGGTTGCGATTTCCTTTTCGGTGGCCTGTGCAGCAGTAAGGCCGTCCTCAATGGCATTTGCGAATGCATCACCGATACCATATGAAGTGTTCATACCCCAGGATTTTGCTGAAAGTATTGCCTGTTTGTGAAGTACTGGAATGTCCATCTTAAGCAATATCTGATTTACAACATTACTGGTACTTCCAGGCATTAATGCAAAGTCAACTACACATGTTGGTCCGTAAAATCCTCCGTATCTTCTTATTGATTCTTTGGCAATAAGTGCTTCATTATCGGCGATTGCTTGTATGAACTTATCTACGCTGTCTGAAAATTCACCATCTTCCTCACATAAAATCTCCAATATAGGAGGTGTTTGGAAATGTTCAATGAAAGGATCATCTTCGCATTTCAAAGTGTCTGTAATGGAGGACAATATTTCAAAGTGGTTTTTTACAGATTCCTTATGCAGGTTAATTACGGATTCTGCCTGATTGTCCAGTGCCTTCATGCCTGCCACTGCATCGGCATATGGCTTTGCGTCAGTGATTTTAAAGTCATTGTACCTGTTTTCTGATATAACTGCAACGTCTGCCTTTTGGGCGGCCATTGACTCGTTAATCATTTTTTCATATAACTCTCTCATTATTATCACCTGAATAATAATTGTACTACTAATAGGCTTTAAACAGCTATTTAAAGTTATCTATTATTAGTTGATTAAAAGTTTATTCAGTGAAATATATAAATTTATTGAAAACAATTAAGAAAAATCGGTTTTTATAATAT
>NZ_JAZRHE010000144.1:0-3276 GCF_045644645.1 Methanobrevibacter sp. | reverse complement strand
AAAAATATTATGAAAAAATATATTACTCAATCCGAATTATGTAAGAATAATTTTAAAAATTGTAAAATTAATGAAGCTCTGTTTAATGCTAAATGGGTTGAAATAATTACTAGAGCAGAAAAAATAAAAACATTAAAAGGTATAAATGTTAAAATGAAAATGTACAAAAAAGCCAACTCAAAATGTACAATTCTGGCAAAGCACTTCTGAATAGAGTATAATCTATTTGGGAGTGATGAAAATGAATTACAGAAAAGACATTTATGAGAAGGTGAAATTTATGCTTAAAGATAATTCGGAAGTAAATATCAATTGTTCAAAGATAGCTCGGCAATATGGCTGCGATCGCAGAACGGTCTCTAATGCTGTTAATGCCGTAAAAAACAATTTATCCCCACCAAAAGTAAACAGACCAAGAAAAACAGATGGCTTCGAATTGATTATTGAAGAAAAAGTAAAAACAGGAGCTCCTGCTATTGCTATTTACAATTATCTCAAAAACCATCACAGATATACAGGTTCATATACCACAATTAAAGACTATATTCATAATCTTAATCTTGAAAAACAAAAACAAGCTGTTATTCGTTTTGAAACAAATCCGGGGATTCAGGCTCAGGTAGATTGGAAAGAATCATTAAAATTTAAAACAAAAGATGGTGATATGATAAAATTTAATGTATTTTTGTTAATTCTCGGATTTTCAAGAACAAAGTTTCTTTGTGTAACTGAAACAAGAGATTTACAGACTGTGGAAGAATGTCTTGTTAAAGCCTTTAAATACATAGGTGGAGTACCTCATGAAATACTATTCGATAATATGCGTTCAATTATTGATAAAGCACGTACACAATACAATGATCCTGTATTTAATGATGCATTCAGTATGTTTTCCGCTGATTGTGGGTTTGTTCCGAAAGCTTGCGTAGCATACCGTCCCGAAACAAAAGGCAAAGTAGAAGTTACAGCGAAGCTTATGAACAGATTGAAAGTTTACAGCGGTGACATAATTGATTTTGATGATATTAAAAGAATTACCGCAGAACTAAATGAGCAAATCAATTCTGAAAAATGTCAGGCAACAGGCAAACCACCACTTGAATTACTTGATATTGAAAAACCTTATTTGATAAAAACAGACCTTGACATTCTTACAGGATATTTTAAAGAAACTGTTACAAGAAAAGTAAGTATAGAGTCATTGATAAGTTATGAAGGAAGAAAGTATTCAGTACCACCTAAATATATCGGCAAATATGTAGATATTGAAGATGAGGGTACAGGCTTTAATATTAGTTACAAGGGACATTTTATACGTCATTGGGATAAAACGTCAAAGATTACTAATTTTAATCGTCAAGACTATATGGAAATCGCTAAATGCAGTTCATTAAGAAGACTTTCAAATGATGAGATTGCAGCTATTGCAGAAAGGAATCTTGAGATATATGACAAACTTTAATGTATTAAGAAACAACATGGAAGAACTTTCACTTACAAAAATGCTTGAAATTATTCCGAATGTTATTGATAAATCAACAAAAAATCAAACAACTCTTTTAGATTCACTATTGGAACTTACGAATGCAGAAATTGAATTTCGTGCAGAAAGAGCAAAGAAGATTAATATTATTACATCACATTTCCCATATATTAAAACTTTTAAGGATTTTGATTTTTCGTACCAGCCATCAGTAAACAAAGACCAAATAGCAGATTTAACAAGCTTGCGTTTCATAGAAACGAAAACAAACATTATCTTTATTGGTTCAAGTGGAGTGGGTAAAACACATCTTGCCACAGCCATAGGAATTGAGGCAGCCAGTCAAAGAATATCAACGTATTTCATTAATTTTGCCCAGTTAATGGAGAAATTCAAACGTGCAGCAAAAGAAAACAGGGTAGAACAAGTGGTAAAGCACTATCTTAAATATACAGTTCTGATAATTGACGAAATCGGATATCTTCCGGTTGATAAAGCAGCTGCATACGGCTTTTTCCAATTGATAGCGGCAAGATATGAATTCAGACCTACAATACTTACCACAAATCAATCTTTCTCAAAATGGCCTGATGTTTTTGGAGATGCGGTAATAGCAAATGCAATTATTGATAGATTAGTACATCACTGTGAAATTATCAAAATCACAGGACATTCCTACAGAATCAAGAATCGAAATCTCTTTGATGAAGATTCAGAGATTAAGCAGTAGTTGTTAAGAGAGGTAAATCCTTTTACCTCGTAATTAAAAAAAACGCATATTCCGGGATATTTGTCAAGGGCAGATGTCTGCTTGTTTTACCCTTGACAAATATCACGGAATATGCTACTCGCCGAAATTGTACATTTTAACTTGGCGAAATTATACATTTTGACTTGACATTTACAGTATAAAAGATTAAAAAAATTTTTAACATAAAAACTCTTGATGCAACAATAGAAAAAAGCATTGTACTTCGTGCCACAAAAAACACAAAATACAATGCTTTTTGATTTATTAACTGTTATTCTAACATTTTTCGCCACATAAAGCAGAAAAACCGAATTTGTTAATTCAATTTTTTTGAAAAATCTATTAAAAAAACGAATAGTAAAAGATATTAAGCTGAATTTGTCAAAAAAAGCGAATTGACAAATTCGGCTTTTCTGCTTTATGTGGCGAAAAATGTTAGAATAACAGATAATAAATCAAAAAGCATTGTATTTTGTGTTTTTGTGACACGAAGTACAATGCTTTTTTCTGTTGTTGCATCAAGAGTTTTTATGTTTAAAAATTTTTTTGGTCTTTTATACAAATGATAAATTTGATTGTCAGAAAAATGTTGATGATTAAAATATATAATAAAATTTATATATTTTAATTTGTTAGGATGTTATTAACAGGAAATTTTAAATGCCACCTCATAAAAATCTTCAGATAGCAAGCTGAATCCTTGTTATTTGGTGTTTTCGGTGAGGTGGCATTTTCTGTAAAAACCTGTTTTATATTTTTTTACTGAACAATTATTCGACGGCTGTGACGCCGACTTTGACGGCGGAATGGATATAAATGTATTAAAATAGATATTACTGAATATAAAATAAAAATTTTATAAAAGAATAAAAAATACCGCAGATTTGCGGTATTTTACGTGGCAGGGGTACAAGGACTCGAACCTTGGGCACTCGGTTTTGGAGAAGAACAGACTCATGGAGAGTTTGTTTTTTCGGAGGAGGTGTGAATATGAGTAAGGAAGGTAATTTTCAGATATTTTGTATAGAACTGTACAAATCCA
>NZ_JAZRHE010000143.1:0-13185 GCF_045644645.1 Methanobrevibacter sp. | reverse complement strand
TGACCTCGGCGGTGAAATCAAGCAGGAAGCACAGGAAGCAAAACCAGTTTTCACTGATATCGTAGAATTCATAGAATATGATTACAATGTCTCTGTTGAAGGAATCGCATTCATAAATGAATTAATGGACTCCGGAATCTTTGATGCAACCACATATGATTTGATGAAGGTATATCTCAAGGATGAAGAGGATGACATGTACTGGAGCGAACAGCAGCTGGATTTATGCAAAATGCTTGGAAAAGAAAACTACTTGACTCAATTATTAATCAACGGTCCAACAGCAGAATAACATTTTTTAGGATGTGACATAATGGAAATTAAACCAGTAAAAACTTTTGAAAATGGATTCATGAAACAAACATTTGCTTTTGGCGGAGAAGATGGAATGGATGCATTTGATGAAGACATCAAATATCGTGCAAGCATTCAAAATTACTTAATCGACACTGGAGATGAAGTGATTCTTGTTGACACAGGTATTCCTGAGGAAATGCCTGAACAGGAATTTGATGAAAGCCTGATGATTTATAATGGTGTAAAAATATCAGATTATTTAACTGCATTTGAAAAATTGGGATATGATGTTGATGATGTAACCAAAATCATTATCACCCATAAGCATCCTGACCATTCAGGTGAAATTGCAAAATTCCCAAATGCAAATGTATACCTTTCAAAAACCGAAGCTGAAGCATTGGAATTGGAAGGGGACAATATTGTTTCTGTTGAATTCAATGATACTTACAAAAACTTCCCAAAAGCTGAAAAAATCGCAGATAACATTTACATAATCGAAGCGATAGGACACACTTCAGGCAACAGTATAGTCATTGTTGAAAATGACGATTTGTATTACATGATTCATGGTGATGTTACATATACTGATGAAGCTCTGTATGCAAATAAGCTATCTGTTGTTTTTGAGGATATCGAAAAGGCAAGAGAAACAATGGACAATATACGTGAATTCATTAAGGATAATCCAACAGTATATCTGTCAACACACACTCCATTAGGTCCTGAAAACCTTGAAAACAAATATGTTACTGATTTGGAAAAACCTCCAAAAAGCATTTTTCCCGAATAAATGCTTTTTATTTTCTTTTTTTTTAAACTAGATGATGACTCATAATTTTTGTGTTTAAAATTTTTTCTTATTTTATTATCCTTTAATTTTTTATATTGGGAAGTATAATCTATTATTAGAGTTAATCAACTTTTTAGTTGTGTTTTTTATAGTTTTGAGAGAGGATAAAATTGGCCAGCAATTATTAATTCCTTTGGACTTGAAAGATTTGATTTCAAAAGATCCTCCTTGTTACTTTTTCCAAAATGTTGTTTATTAAATGGATTTTTCAAAAGTCGATACAAGTTATTGTTACAAAGCAAGTAAGCCTGCTTATTCTTGAGAAATCATCCAATCCGATCTAACTTTTTGTTCGTAAACTATGAAACAAATTTAACTAAAAAGTAGTAGATAATTTAAAGTGTGTTATGCCAACGCCAACATGAAGTTGGTCAAAAAGAACCAAAAGTTGCATAATCCTGATTCGCCATTGCTGATTGGTGAGATTAAAGACGGTGATGTTGTAATGGAAGTAGATGAACCTAGCTATATTGATACTTTAATTGTAAAAATGAATATTTTCAGGTTTTAATTTTTTTTCCAATGATGACTAAAACTCTTAAACACGCACTTGAGACATTATAACTCAGTAAAATCAAGAATATTGGTTGGACCAGTTTTTGCCAACCTAGGAATGCCATAACATGGGGCTGTCAAAAAAGAAGTATAAGAAAACGTTGCCTTTGTCAAATACTAATATTAAAAGGTAGTTGGGGAGTCAGGTTATTTATGTCTGTCTAAAAGTACGAGGGTCATGTCATCAAATTGTTCTTCAGTTCCGGTAAACTTATCAATGTCTCGCAGTAGGTTTGTAATTACTTTATTTTCAAAAGTATGATTATTTAAGAATTTAATGACTCTGTTTTCCCCATAAAATTCATTATTTGAATTTTTCGCATCAGTTATTCCGTCAGTATAAACTATTATCCCTTTGGAAATGTTAATTTTTTCTGTTATGAATTCATAATCATTCATAATTCCTAAAACGATGCCTTTATTAACTTTTAGAGTTCTGAATTGTCCATTTTCCATGACCAGGGGAGAATTATGTCCGGCATTGGAAAAAGTAATGTTTTTTGTTTTATTATTGTAAATTCCTAACCACAAAGTCACGAACATGTATTCAGTGTTGTTTTCACATAATTGGTTGTTAAGCATATATAATACCTTTGAAGGATCAGTTTCACTCCTCAATAATTGCCTAATTATTGTTTGGGTGATTGTTGAAAGCAATGCTGCGGGCACTCCTTTTCCAGATGCATCTCCAATTATGATGGCAACATTGTCCTCATCTATAGGATAATGATCATAAAAATCACCACCCACCTCTTTTGCAGGTTTTGAAAATCCATAAACTGTATAATCTTCATTTTCAATGCTATGGTTTGGCAAGTTTGATCTTTGAATTTTTTCTGCAATGTCGAGTTCTGCTTTTATTCTTTCTTTTTCACTTTCAATTTCATGAATATTTTCTATATATTCATTAGTGTAGTTAATTAAATCAGTATAACTGCGGGCTAACATTCCAATTTCATCTTCTTTATTCAAATAATTGGAGTAAATGTCTATTAATCCTTCGGATTCGATTTTATCTCCTTTTTTGACAAATTTTTCAATTTTTGAAAATGATGTTATCGGATAGATCACTTCGTGTTCCACATATTTCAAAACGGCAATGGACGGGATGAAGAATATTATCAATAAAATATCAATGAATATCATAATTGATAACTTAACTTCATAGAAGTCAATAGGAAGACTTTCATCGACAGCTTTAATAAATATGGGGTCTAATGAAATTATTATTCCAAGAATCACGATAAGAAATGTCGCTAGAAGGAAAATGTTCATTATCTTTTCAGGTATCGAATTGAATGTTATTTCAGATATATTCACTGTTATGGGTTTGGTGATGTATAAAAATATTAAAGATGTGAGTAGTATCGCTTCAATTGTCATAATTGTTTCGCTTATGTCAAAATAGTAATCGGTTATTAATATTGTCAATGTAGAGATTGCTAGAGCAATTCCAATTCCCCAATATAATTTTTTGTTTAATTTTCTTTTAGGCTTTCCAGGAACATGGACAAAGTCAATTCTTTTTGAAATCCATATTCCAATTATTCCAAATATGAATCCTGAATTGAAAATATTAACAAAATATCTGATTCCGATTTGTATGTTGATGGGAATTGTTTCCGGATATGTTAAATAAACTAATTTTTTGTTTATCAGGGCAAATAATAGTGAACAAACTATAACTATTCCAAAAAATAGAAGGATATTGGATGTGTTGTTTAATTGAGGTTTATTGATTAGGGGTCTTGTTTTAATTGGTTCATACCACAATTTATATGCCAAGAGTGAAATTCCTAGGCTGATGATTTCGGATGTTACTGTTATTCCTAAATTATATCCTCTGATTAAGTCACATAATGTGTTTCCTAAAACAGAACCTATAGCGCCGTATGGTCCAAATAACAATCCTGAAATGACATGAATCCCTATATGGGGATAAAATCCTACACCAAAATTTTCACCCATCATAAAATAATATGACCCTAAATTAAAAATTAACATTAATATAAAGGGCACCATTATTTTTTTTATTTTACTATTCATTTTAACACTTATTTCACATTTAATTTGATTCCTGTAATAATTAATATAATTCTCATTGTTATTATATTTTTAAGAGGGGTATGTTGTAAATAATCATTAAAAAATAAGTTGGAGTTATTTTCCATTATTTTTGAACTAGAAAGCAGTGGGATGATTTAGGTGCTTTTTTTGCATTATTTGTTCATGTTATGTCAAAGAAAATCTCATTTTCCAGTAGATAATTTCAATACAATTATACTATTAAGAATCAAATGTGCTCAAAAGAATATGGGCCGCATAATCCATATTAATCCATGTTAATTGGCAAGTTTAATGATTATGATGCTGTAGGAAAGTTATATGGTCAAATTATATCGATTGACAGCAAAAAACTGATTTATCAGCTATTTATTTGAGATTTTTTTGGGTTTTCTTTTATAAATGCTCATCCATGAATGGTATGCCTCATACTAATTGGAAAAACTAATCTGTATGCAGTTCCGTTTTCATGTTCAATCAGCTCTATTTTTCCATCCAGCTGTTTTGTGAGATTTTTGATGATTTCACAGCCTAAATTTTTGGTGACGGCTTCAGGATCTTCAATGCCTGTACCATTATCCTTAAAGATTAATTGGGCAGTATCATCATCGAGTTTAGTTACAGTTTTTGAAATTTTCTTGTTCGGGGCTGTCTTATCTGGAAATGCGTGTTTTATTGAATTCATACTTAATTCATCCATAATTAACAGCAGAGGGGTTATCACTTCAATTGTCAAGTGTAAATCTTCATCGACTTCAGATTCAAATTCAATATTGTCTTTAAGACTTATTAAATTCTGTAGTTGGTTATCCTGGTCTTTGATGAAATCCTTCAGATTGATATTTTTAAAATCCTGAGTGTTATAGGTTTTTTCATGAAGCAGGGCAAGTGATGTCAAGCGAGCCTGCATATGGTCAATGATTACTTCAGGTCTGTTCCTGTAGGCCCGTTTTTCCAGATTTAGAAAGCTGTTAAGAATCTGCAGGTTATTTTTAACTCTATGGTGAACCTCCTTAATCAGGACAGTTTGATGTTCATTGGCTTCGCGCAATTCCATTTGTTTGATTCTTTCTTCAGTGATATCAGCTAAAAATCCGATACTGTGAGTTGAATTGCCGAATTCAAAACGTTCAATATATAACTCACAGATTTTTTGATTATTTTCATCACCGTTAACATTATAAGTGAAGGTTTCATCAATCTTATCCAATTCCCCCTTATCCAATTTGAGGATTCTGTCTTTAGTTTCATTTTCAACTATGTAATGTATAATCTCCAGGGAATGAATATACTCGTGAGGGTCTTTTTCAACCAAATTATAAAAGCCCTCTGAAAATTCAAAATGCTTGCTGTTTAATGGTTCTATCAGCAATGCCAATTTTTCACTGTTTTTAAAACCGTTAAGTAAAAAATCAACAGGCTTTACAGTCGAATCTTCAGGATGTTTTGTAATGTCATTTATCAATCCGTAACGACTGATTAGATTGCCGTCATCATCAAAATTCGAATACAAGTTAATTTCAAGAAATTTCAAGGCACCGTCATTTGTTCTTATTCGAATAATGTCCTCATGATGAGTCGTATCGGTGTCCATAATGTTGAGAATCTCTTCTATAAGCTCCTTGTCCTCATCAATTGCCAAATCAAATACAATGTTGTAGTAATCATCCTGTTCATCTCGGGGACGGTTTATGATATTGTAGATTCCTTGAGTCCAGGTATATTTTCCGCCCACTTTGCGGTAACTTCCGGTCTGTGAAAAATATTCGATCATGTTGACTTTATCTTCCGCATGATTTTCAACATTGAACTCTCCCATAATTCCGTCATTGGAGTTGATGTGGTCTACAATAAGGAATATCCTACCCATTTCGTAGATAACTTCACAAATCGCCATCCGTGATAATTTGTTTTCACCATAATAAAAGATTCTCAGCTCTTTGGATTTGCCGGTCTGATAGACCTCATAAAGGGATTCACTAAATATTTCATAAAACACCGGAGAGATTTTGCTTAACAACCTTCCGCGAACATCATCAAGGCTGAGATTAAACCTTTCCAATAAAAAATCGCCAACTCTTTTGATTAGAAAATCCTTTCTATCAGCATAAGGTATAAAAATATCCACATCCCTGTGGAAATTGCTTATAAGCTGAGGAAATGGAACATCATCAACTGGTAATTCCTGAGGAGTCGGAACATAAATTTTATCGTCATCAATATTATAAACGCTAATTTCTTCAATATTTTCCAGTTTCCTGAATTGTTTAATGATTTTCATAATGACATGCTCTCATTTAGTGAATTTTTATCTTAGGTATGCAATGCCGTGACTTCTTTAAGTTGGGATGGATTGCATTGTTGGATATATTTTTATTTTTTTTTATTTTTTATATTAAATATTTTTTTAATAATTTTTAGTGATAATTGATAAGTATTGTTCATTTTCATTGAAACAAATTTCACTTAAAAGTACAGGATAATTTATGGTATTATGCAAAGTTCTCATCTGAAGGAGTTTCAGGCTTCACAATCCTGATTCTCATCTTTTGCTAATGTTAAGATAATGAAGTTATAAATGAAGTAGAGAACCTGGCCATATTGACCTTCAACGAAAGCTAATTAACATGCACTAATTTTTTAGTACATATTTTATATACTATATTTTAGATACTTAAATTGAGAATAATTTGGAGGATTAATGAATATGAATGAGACTATTGGGGAGCACTCATGGATTCCATTAATACTGGTCGCTTGTGCTTTATTCATCATAGCTTTGGACACCACATTCATGAATGTGAGTATTGCTCAGGTTGGTGCTGATTTGAATACTGATGTGAGCACCATTCAAATGACCATGGCGTTTTATATTCTCATCACTGTCGCATTCATGCTGCTCAGTGCAAAGCTTCAGGATATGGTCGGTAAAAGAAGCTGTTTTTAATCGGTGCCGCACTTTATGGTGTCGGTACATTTACTGCAGCAATAAGTTCGAATGCTTTAATGTTATTTGCCGGATGGGCAGTGGTGGAAGGTATTGCCGGGGCATTGATGCTTCCCGCCATCATTTCTATAATAAGCGGAACATATTCCGGCGAAAGGAGAACATTTGCTTTGGCAATTGAGAGTGTAATGGTTGCTATTGCGGCCGCTATCGGTCCGCTCTTCGGCGGGATCATGACAACCTTTCTCAGTTGGAGATATGGATTTGCATTTGAATTGATAATCGTTGTCCTGATTTTAGTGATGCAAAAGAGAATACCTGATTTCACACCTACAGAATCCAGAAGCGATTTGGATATTGCGGGGTCTATAATTTCAGTTATAGGTCTTTTTTTGTTAGTCCTCGGTATTTTGACATTATCTGAAGATATCACCACCAGCGCGGGTGCAATGATTTTGGGCATAATTGCCTTGGCGGTCTTTGCACTGTTTGAAATCAAAAGAAAAAGGAAAGGCAATGTGCCGTTGCTTGATGTTGGATTATTTAAGGACAGAAATTTACGTGTGGGAACTGCCATCATGTTATTGGCATATCTTGTAATGAATGGGGGATTGTTTGCAGTTTCCCTCTATCTGCAAAGTGTATTGGAGTTATCTTCATTCAATACAGGTTTGACCCTGCTTCCGTTGACTGTAAGTTTGCTTATTTTTTCACTGGCCGCTCCAAGTTTGTCCGGAAAATTGAATCATAAGACACTCATGGCAATGGGAAGCATACTGTCCATCATCGGATGTCTGATGTTAAGCTATCAGTTTAGAATGAATACGACAATGATGGATTTGCTGCCGGGAATGTTTGTATTGGGAGCAGGGCTTGGCTTCATTATGGCTTTAGGTGTGGATATTGCATTGGTCAATATTCCTGAGGAAAGTGAAAACAACGCATCGGGCATTACTTCAACCGGTCAGTCATTAGGTGAATCAATGGGTACCGCAATCATAGGAATAATTCTGATTCTTGGAGTTATAGGAGGCATTAGTAATGCGGTCGATACCTATGCACCTCAACATTCAGGAGACGAGCAGTTCCATCAGGATGTCTATGATTACTTTCAGAAGATAGGTAATATAGATGAGATTGAATCACAGGGCAGTTCTGTTGTGACTATTGCAGATAACATTTTTCAGGACGCAATGGCATTCGTAATGCAGGTCACGGCCATCCTGATGGGAGTTGTTTTCATTCTGACATTGCGGCTGGAGGATAAAAACATTAGAGAATGAGAGTTCCTCTCTCATTTGCCTTTTTTAATGGTTGTAAATTTATTTTTTTTATAATTGCTTCTTAATAGTAATGACTGTATTGTTTAAGCCTAATATTTGAGAATAGTTAATATCATCTGAAATGCTAAGCAACATATCGATATGGTCTGAATTTAAATCAGCATCCTTGTTGGGATTATATCCAATGCCCGAATGCTTTATGGAAATAATTGTAGAATCAGCATTATCTCTAACAATCACATCAATCCAGTCTAATTTATCATTTATATCAAGAATGTAAAATATAAGTTCTTTTATTGCTAAACTAACTGATATAGATGCTTCTTCATCGGATAGGAATTCCTGAACTTGTCTAGATAAATATATTGCATCGTTTTCATGGGCATGAATGGTATACTCCAGCATCTTCTCATTTTTATCATGACGTTTTTTTAGGAAGAATCCTGAGTATTCTCCGTCAGTCTTTTTATTCAGGTATTTGGAGTATATGTAAGTGAAGATTAGTGTTGCTATTTCTGAGGCCAGAAACGCAAACCAAATTCCATTTTCCATCCAAATGATGGAAAATATGAATACGAATGCCACTGGAAATATCAATCCGTTTAATAGTGTGACAATGTTTGATAATTTGATATACTGTATGGACTGAAGATAAAATATATACAGGAAGTTTATTGAATATGCAAGAAGGCATAATGAGAATATTCTGACTGCATTCATTACGGCGGGAATGTCTGACGGATCGCTTACTGAAAATACGCATAATATTGTTTGGGGGAATATGGTGAACAGCAATGTGAAGAATATTCCAAATGCTATTACTATCTTCAATGATTTTCTTGCAACATACTCCACGCCATTGTAATCTTTTTCCTGGAAATAAACGGACACGATAGGTAAAATTGATTGGGCAGTACCGAATATGAATATGCTAACCAGTAATGATGTGTTACAGCACATATTGTATGCAACCAATCCCACATTTGCCATGACTCCAAGGATTATGGAATTAACAATAACTAGTTTTATTGATTGATATAGGGCTATTGAAGATGACGAAAATCCTGTCTTGCATATGTCCGCCAGATATCTCATTGATTTGGCAAATTCAATTTTGATCATCTTCAGTGTACGTTTAGGTTTAAAGAAGTATGTGGATATGTAGGCCGCTGCGATGAGATATCCCAACAACATGCCTAATGCCGCACCTGAAATTCCCATTTTAAAATATTCTATAAATACAACATCCGCTATTACATTCAGTACATTTGCTATAAGAAATCCCCTAAATTGCAATTGAACGAATATCGGTTTTAATAAAGTATGCCAAAACAATAAAATAGCATATGAATGGTATCGCCAGTAGATAAAATTTAAAATACTCAAAAACCAGTGGTTTTAGTTGGTTGGAATTGCATAATATATCAAGGAAACTATCCGGAAACAACAATCCCAATGCCACAATCAATAGGGATAGTATTGTTATGCTGATAATTGAAATGGTGAATATGTAATTGGCATTTTCATCCTTGAAGTTTGCCTTTGCGCTGGTGGAAAGTATGGTGCCCCCAAATCCTATTATCCAATAGATCATATTGACAAATTGGGCTAGGGGTTCTATGCTTTGAATTACTGACAGGTTCATTGGACCCAAAAATGCGCTGATTATTAATGCATCGGCGAGAATTGCAAAATTGCCAGCTATTGCAGCAAGCAATGTTGGAATGAACAGCTCTTTAAACTTCGAATTCAACAGGTTAAATCTTCTTTCATATTGCATTTCACTCACTCGATTTAGGAGGTGTTATATCTTTCCTTCAACTAGTTGCTCCACAGTCAACCGGGTAATCTTGAAGCGATTATCATGTCATGAATGGGATGTGGGGGAAGTTCTATCTTATAGTCTAAAACTTTTATCAATGCTTCAATTCCTTTTCGCCCGCTTGCCATTAATTGATAAGTATTTTTTGGAACAAAAATTAAACCTCCATTTTTAACTTTTAAAAGGGCGTCTAAAATAATCTTTACCTTGTCCGCTTCATTTCTATCAATTAAACTCTTATTTAAATTTACAATGACAAAATCAAAGTTGCCATTCACATCATTGATTTTATCATAGTCAATCTGGAAAATGTCATCAGTGTCTGTAAATTGGTCGGTTAAGAAAAGGCCTGTGCCGTGCTTTTTAATTTTCTCAATCAGAGGCATGATTTCACTTAAATATGCACTGTCCTCTTTTAATTTAGGGTATGCGGCATCATCACTTAGAATTAATGAAAATGTATTTCGTTCAATATCTCTTAAGAAGTTCAAATCATGATCTACATGAGATTTATTTTCATTTACTAAAAAAACATATCCTGCGGCGGTATTCAAATCTTCAGTTTTTTGGACAAACATGTCTGGATAAGTTGCTTTAGTTAAAGAACTGTCATGAAAAGCTTTTAATTTTTTATCAATATTCACTATAGGTGATGAGCGGACGATCATATCTTTTGGAATAATGAAGAATTTTAACGTACCGTGAGCATATAATCTATATCCTTTATTTAATTCATCATAAAAAGAGTTTGGTTTTAAATAGGAATCCAGAATACTGTCTGTTTCATGTTGGCCGGAAATTCTGTCTAAAAATTCTGCAGGCATGCTTCCACCACAGGGACGACAATTAACCTCAATTAAAACGGGGCCTTTTTCATCAATCATATATTCTCCGTGAACTGGTCCGTATTGGATTTCTAATGCATCAGCAACTTTATATGCATATTCCACCATTTCCGCTTCACCAAGACTCAATTCGTTTACGGTTTCGCATGAATCATAGACAATAGCCCCTTCGGATGTTCTAACTTTATTGTATTTCCAGATTAAAGTAACTCGATGAATGCCTTTGTGTGTCACGGTATTGACAATATATTCAATGCCGTTTATGCGTTCCTGAATCAAGAGTTCCTCAATTTCATCGCCATAATAATTAACATTGTCAAATAGCTGATTAATCGAATCAATCATTTCATCCCGATTGAGACAGATGCGCACGCTCGCTGAACCTGCACTGTAAGTGGGCTTTATAACAACCTCCTTTAGGTTTTCACTATCATAAAATTCCAATGCTTCATCTAAACAGTGAACAACTTTTCCTTTTATTGAACGAAGTCCCCTTTGAGCCAATCTATTGTGCATTTCATTTTTTAGAGTCATCGCATCAAGGTTTTCTATTGAATTGCCTAAAAGGCCTAATTCATGAGACAATTTGGTCGCTAAAACAACGCCTCGTTCATTGCCCGGAACAATCAAAAGAGGATTGAACTTTCGCACTTCTTCAACAGTTTCCTCAAAAGTGTCCTTTTCATAAATCATATCAAATTCATAAGGAATCAATTCATATTCTTCGCGAACATGTTCTCCAAACCTTTTTCCATCTTCAGTATCGGAATCTTTCAAATCCAATACAATGGGATTATATCACCTGTTTATTATGTCTCCTATAAAATTTTTCCCGGTTGATATGCACTCAACAACTATTATATTTCTCATGATATCCCCCTTATATTTTGGTTAGACTAATTTTGTATCATTGCTATAGATATTGGGCTTGCATTGTTTTTATCTATGTTGATGTTAGTATATCTATTTTTGTAAGATTATTTGATATGCAATATGTGTTCGTTGGCTATGAAACTGATTTCACTATATTGCGCTAAACAAGGTTAACTTCGATTATTGTTATAGTTCATAATTGGTTATGTTCTATTTGATTTAATTGATTTTTTAATGGATAATGGGATAATTTAATATTGCCTGGAATTTACACTCTTTGAGGCATTATCTCTTTTTTTTAGAGTTTGTCAACTCTGAATTTATATGTAAATGAAGTTAAGGAGCTTATTTAGATGGAAAAGCAAAAGTTGGTCTGATGTTTTATAAAAGTTTCATATCAGGATAATTCAATGATAATCATCCCTTTTAAGATTAAGTTGATTCGGAATTGCTGAATTTTAACCAATCATTGCCAAATCCGAATAACTCTGATTATTAACCTTTTTCAAATAATGAATATGATAAATAATCAAATTGGGATTTTAGATCGTAAATCTCCAGCCATTTTTTCTATTGTGGGTTTCGCACCATTTAAATTAATATTATTTGCATAGCCGTTTGCTTGGGATTGCAGGTCTCCTGCCTTGTCTCCAATTGAGGATTTGACATCATTCAGATTAGTATTATTTGCATAAGAATTTGCCTTGGACTGCAAGTCTCCAGTCACGTTTTTCACTTTGGAAATGGCATTTTCCAAATAGGTATCGTTCGGATAAACATTTTTGTACCTTACTGATTTGGCCATATGCAGTGCAATGTCCCTGTCGTTGCAGCATATTATGATGTTATCATGGGAAGTTTCATTAGCTAATGGGAAGCAATATAATTTGCCTTTATAATTTACTTTAATGATATCAAACAGGTGGATTTCTAATAACTCATCGGCATTTATTATGTAACATGTCAGGCCATCGATGTTTTGCATTTCTCCTTTTTTTATTAATTCATTCAGGGCATTGAAACTTAATCCGGTCAATTGACTAATTCCACTGCCTTCATGAGTATTGTAGGTGACCAATGCGCCACTGTCCCAATTCCAAATTTTAACGCCTTCAATATTGCCCCGAAATTTGGTTTTATTGGCTGGAACATCCATGCTTGTTCCGTTGGGTGTTATTTCAATTCTTTCATAATGCACTGTGGTTAGTATTACTAAAATTGCACATACCACAATAATTAAAACTATTATGCCGATTACAATTATTTTCTTATTGTCCATAGGTTATGCCCTCATTGTTTTAGTGAGTCATGGTTATTTTTGTCCACAACACCCTATCTAATTAATATTATAATTTTTTGAAATACAGATTAAAATAACTATGACTATTAATTTTATAATAAAAGATTGCACTTCATGATTTATATGATTTTGTGAGGGCATTGATAGTGATACTATCATATTCATAAAAGTGGCGGATAATTTCGATACTTTCAGGAATTATTTGTTCTGACATGAAACAGGATTCGTATCTGCACTAGATTATCAATGCAATTTTGATATTTCGGTTGAATGGGATTATTTTTGTGGGCAGTCAAAAGATTGGCAGTTCATTATAATTATCGGAAGCATTTAAATTTAATGGGAA
>NZ_JAZRHE010000142.1:0-5438 GCF_045644645.1 Methanobrevibacter sp. | reverse complement strand
ATTTTTTTATATAACAACTGTTATACTCTTTCAGGAGGACATTAATATGGCTATACATGCAAAACATCAAGGAAAAGAGTCTTGTAAAAGAAGAAAACTTAAAAGATTGCTTGATTTAGAAAAAGATACTTGCCCTAATAGAGAACAACGTGCTAACGGTACTAATGTCTATTATGGTAAAGCAACTGATTTGTTAAATGATGCAAAAGAAGGAAAAATTAGAATTCCTGATAGAAAATTCCAACAGTCTGGTGGTTGTGTATTAAATTTCTATCTTTCAAATAGAGTAACAACTATTCGTGATGCAGTTACAATATTTAATGCACCAGTAGGTTGTTCAGCAGGATCATTGGGTTATAGAGAATTATATCGTGGAGTTCCAGAATCATTAGGAAGAACAAATGAATACAATTCCGCTTGGATGACCACAAACCTGCAACAGGATGATGTTGTATACGGTGCTTCAGAAAAATTAAGAGATGCAATATTAAAAGCAGAAGAACGTTACAGTCCCCAAGCAATTTTCATATTGACCTCATGTACCACAGGAATCATTGGGGAAGATATTGAAGGAACTGTTGAAGAAGTGCAACCCTACATAAATGCAAAGATTGTACCAATTCACTGTGAGGGAATTAGAAGTAGATTAGTTCAAACCGGTTATGATGCTTTCTGGCATGCAGTTTTAAAATATTTAGTTAAAGAACCTGAGAAAAAACAGGAAGATCTTGTAAATGTTGCAAGTATGTTATCATACACCTGGCAGGACAGATTAGAAATAAAAAGACTACTTGGAAAAATTGGGCTTAGAGTGAATTTCATTCCAGAATTTGCAACTGTTTCAGACTTCGAACAGTTATCTGAAGCTGCTGTAACTGCACCAATTTGTCCAACATACACTGATTATTTATCTCGTGGATTAGAGCAAAAATATGGCGTTCCATATTTCTTATATCCTTCTCCAACAGGTATTTCAAATACTGATGAATGGTTGAGAAATATAGCTAAATTTACTGGTAAAGAAGATGAAGTTGAAAAGTTAATTGAAGAAGAGCATAAAATTTGGGTTCCGAAAATGAACGCCATTAAAGAGGAATTTGTAAGTTTAAGAAAAAATGGTGAAAAGCCAACAGTTTTAGGTTCACTTGGTCAAGGAAGATTAGTGTCTCAAATGCCTTATTTCGATGAATTGGGCCTCGCAACTCCTGCTGCAATGGCACAAGACTTTGATGATTTATTAATAGATGAACTTGAAGAAATTATTGAAAACAATGGAGATTTCCAAATAATGGTTAATACATTCCAAGCTGCAGAACAAGCTAATGTAACAACTAATCTGGATCCGGATTTAACATTAACTTGCCCATTCCAAGGAGGAACCTGGGAAAGAGATAATAATGTGACAAGGATTCATTCACTTAGAGGTGATCCAGAACCTACAAGTGCTCAATCTGGTTATTCAGGAGCAATAGCATTTGGTAACTTCTTGTTGCATGCATTTAAAAATAAGTCATATCATAAAACTTTGGCTGAAAAAACAGAAAAAAGTTATAAAGATTGGTGGTACGAACAAGATAATCCATTGTACTACTTAAATGAAGGAAAATAATTTAGGAAGTGATTATTTGTCTAGCGAGAATACATTGGATAACAAATCCGGAATATCAACTAATGTTGAGCATTTTGAAAGAGAATCCGTTGAAGCACCACGTTACAGTTGTGCTTTAGCAGGTGTTTATGGTACCACATTAGGTATTAGAGGAGGAATTCCAATATTGCACTCTGGTGCAGGATGTGGTGTTGGTCAACTATTTGGAACATTATATGCCGGCGGTGAGTCCGCTGGAGGAAATGAAGGAGGAACTAGTACTCCATGTTCCTGTCTAGTTGAAGAACATGTAATTTTGGGAGGTGAAGAAAAACTTAGTAATCTAATTGAATCAACAATTGAAATAGCTAATGATGAGTTATTTGTTGTGACTTCCGGATGTGTTCCATCATTAATTGGTGATGATGTTGACCAGGTCGTAGAAGAATTTAGAGATCAAGCAGCCGTAATACACGTTAATGCCCCAGGATTTAAGGCCAATTCTTTAGAAGGTTATAATCTATTTTGGGATGCAATTATAGATCAGTTATTACCGGAAGAAAAAGGTGCTGTAAACGAAAAAACAGTCAATATTTTTGGAATTGTCCCATACAACCATGTTTATTGGAAAGGCGATCTTTTAACAATTAAAACTCTCTTAGAATCAATAGGTATAAAAACTAACATTATCTTTTCTGAAAAAAATGGTTTAGATCATATTAACAAAATTCCAACTGCAGAATACAATATTGTTGTAAATCCATGGTTGGGAGTTAGAGCTGTTGAAAAGTTGGAAGAAAAATATGGAACACCCTTCATTAAGTATCCGAATGTTCCTATAGGTGCAAAACAAACTGGTGAGTTTTTAAGATTAGTTGGTGAAAAACTAAATATTCCAAGTGAGACTGTTGAAGAATTCATTGCAAAAAAAGAAGATTGGAATTATCGGTTAATGGAATACCCTGGCGATGCTATTATATTGGTACGTCCAAATTCATTCTATGCCGTTGCTGCTGAAAGTAGTTATGCTATTGGATTTACTAAATTTTTAGCTAATGAATTGGGGTATTTGCCAGACATTATTCAGATAACTGATAATCCGCCAGTTGAAGTGAGGGAAGAAATATTGTATGAAATTAAAAACAATTTAGATACTGTAGTTGAACCAGATGTAATATTTGAAGCAGATACTTATAAAATAAGGAAAAACCTGGAAGACAGACCGTTTTTATTCCTATTCTCCAGTTCAATAGAAGCACCCACATCAATAGAAGATTATAATGCTTTGCATGTCCCAATTTCTTATCCAATATATAACAAATCAGTTCTTGTAAAACATTATGCTGGCTATGATGGAGGATTAACGTTAGTAGAGGATATTGTAAGTTCATTTGTAGGACCATTATAAAAAAGGAGGTGAGATTGTGGCAAAACAAATAGCAATATACGGAAAAGGAGGTATTGGAAAATCAACAACCACTTCAAATTTATCAGCGGCTTTATCCGATTTGGGGTATAGCGTAATGCAAATAGGTTGTGATCCTAAAAATGATTCAACAACCACCTTAAGAAAGGGCAAATCCATTCCAACAGTATTGGATACCGTAAGGAAAAGATCAAGTGATTTGGATAATCTTGTTCATGAAGGATACAATGGAATTTATTGTGTTGAAGCAGGGGGTCCCGAACCGGGTGTCGGATGTGCTGGAAGAGGGATTATCGCAGCTATCGAATTATTGGATACAAATGGTATAATTGAAGAATACAATCCCGACATCATTATTTATGATGTTTTGGGAGATGTAGTATGTGGTGGTTTTGCAATGCCGATTCGTAAAGGTATCGCTGATCAGGTTTATACTGTAACTTCATCCGATTACATGGCAATTTATGCTGTAAACAATTTATTCAAAGGTATTTTGAAATATTCAAATAATGGTGGTGCATTATTAGGTGGAGTAATTGGAAATTCAATAAAATCAACTCTTCAAGAAGATATGATCAAAGATTTTACAAATGAAACAAACAGTGATGTAATTCAGTTTGTTCCAAGGTCACCCACTGTAACACGTTGTGAATTGGATGGGGTGACAACTATTGAAGGAGCACCTGATTCAGCGCAAGCAGAAGTTTACAGAGAACTTGCTCGAAAAGTAATAGCAAATAAAAACAAGTTTTTACCAACACCGTTTGATAATGATGATCTGTCTGATTGGGCATCCGGTTGGATAAATCAGTTATTATTAAATGAGAAAATTGAAAAAGACAATATTCAGACTGAAAGTTCTGGAATATAGTCTTTATAATCTCCAAAATTGAAACACGAATAACAAATAAAACATATATCAACCTCAAGAGAATTTCAATCTCTTTAAATGAAACACGGATAATTAATCATATATGACCAAAATCATGATTAATTATCCCTCCTCCCCATTAACTAATTTTAAATATTAATATGTTTAATTTGCATTATTCTTTTTGGAAAATTTTGAGTTTTAAAACAAATTATAATAATTCAGATTTTTCTAACGCTTGACGCAAGTCTTCTATAATATCACCAACATCCTCAATACCGACTGAAAATCTAAAGAATCCATTGTGAAATTCTTCGGGATACAAATATTGCCTTTCATCATTTTCACCTATGAAAACAATTAAACTTTCATCATGCCCCAATGAAACTGCAGAAGTAATTATTTTTAAATAGCTTACAAATTCATTGTGTTTATCGTGATTAGCTTTAAGACCAAATGCAATCATTCCCCCGTAACCGTTAATCATTTGTTTTTTAGCAATATCATGGCATTTATTTGATTTCAAACCAGGATAAGAAACAAAACTCACGTTTTCTTGTGATTCCAACCATTCAGCTACTTTTTGTGCACTTTCATTGTGCACTTTCATTCTTAAAGGGAGAGTTACAGAGCCTCTCATAATTAGCCATGCATTAAATGGACTTATTGTTGATCCTATATTAACTTGTGCCTGTTCACGAATCGGGGCAAGTAATTCTTTTTTATTTGAGATAATTGCACCACCCATTGAGTCCCCATGCCCATTAATGTATTTAGTTAAACTCTCAATTACATAATCCGCACCCAATTCGAGAGGGCACTGATTGAATGGGGATGCAAAGGTATTGTCAACTGATAGCAATGCATCATGTTCATGTGCAATTTTCGCAATTTCAGCAATATCTGAGATTCCTATTGTCGGATTTCCAGGTGTTTCGATATGAACTAGTTTTGTATTTGGCCTAATAACTTTTTTAACCTCATTCAGGTCTGTTGTATCGACAATCGTAGTGTCTACCTTAAATTTGTTATTAAATAATTCATTCAAAAGCCTATATACTGCAATATATGTTACATTTGAAAATACAACATGGTCTCCTGATGATAGAATTGAGAAAAACAATCCCGATAATGCTCCTACACCACTTGCAAGAACAATTGCATCTTTCCCATTTTCAAGGTTTGCTATTTTTTCTTCAAGATATTTCTGATTAGAACCTCCATTTCGAGTATATAAAATCTTATCTGCACTACTCCAATTCATATTTGTCGGATCATAAGGCAATTCATAACTGTTTCCCATAGTTATGGGGCGTTTAATTGCATTTGTTTCACTGTCAACATCATTTCCAGCATGCACTGCACGGGTTTGAAATCCTAATTCAGTTCCATAATTTCTTTTTGACATATTATTTTACCTACAATTTAATTATGTATTATATTAAAAAAATACCTATATGTAACTATTGTTATATTTTACAAAAATATTTAAATATTACTTTCACAATATTAGAATTAATGAAAAAATAACTATTGTTATAATTTTATAATAT
>NZ_JAZRHE010000141.1:0-16348 GCF_045644645.1 Methanobrevibacter sp. | reverse complement strand
AAATAAATTAAATAAAAATGGTGCGCGATATAAAATTGCCATCAAAATCAAAACAAAAATACTGATTAAACCGAATTGCTTATAAACCTTTCTTGTAGATACCGGGGCAAGTATCTTGATTCCCGCCGGAGTAAATGAATCTAGAACAACATGAGAAAATAATCCTAAAGCCAAAGCTAAAACGATTTCAATATACGTAGTATCAATATTATTAATTATAAACAAACTCGCAAAAAATAAAGGTAAAAAAATCATTAATAATCTTTTATTTAAAAATAAAAAGCTTAACAGTGCAATCAATACCGCAATAATTAGGTAGGAGTTATCTAAGATTGTTACACTAGTTACTAATTGATATGCCCAAATTAATATTAGTGAAACCGCGGATGTTAAAACTAAAACGCCAAAAATAGAATGAGTAAAACTTCTATGTTCTGAAAAATAAAATGTTACACCTAAAAATACAATAATTAAACCAATATAATAAGGTAATTTAAGTATATATAGTGAAATGAATAAAATTAACCCCAAAATAATCATCTTATAGGCATGCTCTTTTTTAAATTTATGATCAAAATCCGGAATATTTGCACCAATGAATGTTAATGCAATTAACAGAGGATTATGGAAAAACATCAATGCGAGCAGCAGTGCAAATATCGAATGCCCCTTATAAGAAGACAACTTAAATCACCTTGATTATTAAATATACTTATTAATATTAAATGTGACTTATCCAAGAGCATTTGAAAAGTAATAACAATTAAATATAAAAAGCATGTTTTTTGTAGGATTATATTTCTACAATCCTTAAATAATTAGTTCTTTTTGCCTCCCCTAATGGAAATCCACCGGTAACCACTATCAAATCCCCTTTATTTAAGTTAAATTCCCATTTAGCCATATATCTAGCATTTTCAACCATTTCATCTGTATTTTCATATATGTCAGTCACTATGGCTTTAACACCGAAGTTTAAAACCACTTTCTCTGCAATATGGCTTGATGGACAACAGGCCAATATTATGGAGTTTGGTCTGAAATTACTTATCATGCGCGCGGTAAACCCAGTCATTGTAGTCGTGACTATCAATTTAATATCAGAGCATTCAACAGCATCCACAACCAACTTAGCAATCGTATCGCTGATACCCATATCTCCCTTGTAAGCAATATGTTTTGAATAATCAATTGTTGATTCCACATATTCACATATTCTGCTCATTATCGAAACTGCAGGTATCGGATGCTTTCCGATTGTAGTCTCACCGGACAACATTACACAGTCAGTTCCGTCGAATATTGCATTAGCCACATCCGAAACCTCTGCTCTTGTAGGCCTAGGACTGTCATACATTGAAGCCAGCATTTCAGTGGCAACAATTGCAAACTTACCTTTCTCTCTACATTTTCTGATTATTCTCTTTTGAAGCATTGGCAACTCTTCCAGTGGAACTTCTACACCCAAATCTCCCCTGGCCACCATTATTCCATCAGATTCATCTATTATCTCATCAATATTCACAATACCCATACGGCTTTCGATTTTTGAAATTATAAGGGCATCTCCACCAGCATCTCTAATAATTTTTCGAGCTTCAATTACATCCTCCTTTGCATTTACAAAAGATAAAGCCAAATAATCGCATGCATGTTGTGCCGCAAAAGTAATATCCCTTTTGTCAACATCACTCATGAAATCCAATTTTAAATGGACGCCTGGAACATTGATTGTCTTATTGTCTTGAATATTTCCATCGTCCAAAGCTTTCAATACAAGAAACTCGTTTTTCTTATCAATGACCTCCAATTCAAGCAGAGCATTATCTATCAGTACCCTGTCACCCACGTTTATAAGATCAATCGCTTCGCTATGATTAACTCCAAATTCATTTTCATTCCCAAGTATGCAGCTTTTACTCATTTTAATTGTATCGTCTTTATGGAGGGTTACACCACCCTCTTTAAACTTTAAAGTTCTGAACTCCGGTCCCTTGGTGTCATACATAACAGCTACAGGCACATTGCATATTTTACGCACTTCACGAACAACATCTACTGTTTTCAATATATCCTCTTTTGTAGCATGACTAAGATTAATACGTGCACAATCCATACCTTTATTAACCATTTCACTCATAACCTCCACGGAATCAGATGCCGGACCTATACTACATATAATTTTTGTCTTTTTCACACTACCATCCCAATTAACTTTTTTAATTATAAATTAAAACAGAAGAAAAAAATAATGATGGATTGTTCACCATTATTGCTCCAAATCATATTAATAGTTATAAAATGAGGAATTTAAATAACTTGTGAATATATAAATTGGAAAATTACTTTTTCATATAAACCAAGACAAAATAAAATTTATTAAGCATTAAAATATATCTAATAAATATGAATACGAACCGGTTTGAAACTTTTTATGATGCCGTTTTAGCAATCGTCATAACAATTTTAGTGTTAAAAATTCCTCAGCCATTAGGTCCTACATGAGGAGCTTTCTTTTCAAACTATTTGAATTTCGTAACATATCTCATAGTATTTTTATCAATTATCAACATTTGGTTTAGCAATCAGAAGTTATTCCAACATATCGATGAGATAAACAATAAAGCCCTGATTTCATATGGAATTTCAATTTTCCTATTTTCACTGTTCCCATATTTTGCATCATGGCTTTCACTAAATCCGTACTCGCTAGTCGCCGAGACAATTTTCGGATTGCTTATACTATTTGCAAGCATCTCCCATATCATATCCGTGGTCGTGGTTTTTGGAGCCAATAAGTCTAATGAGAAATTAAATGAATTAAATATTAAGAAAATTCATTTTATAATACCTTTAATCATTATACTAATCGGTTTTATACTGTCATATACAATATATACTCCTGGAATTTATGTAACAACCTTACTTTCTGTAATTTTAAGTATCATCACCAATAGAAAACAAAGCAAAGAAATTGAAGATACTGAACGTTTTGAAGCGTTGATTGATGCAATCATAGCAATCATCATAACAATCATTGTGCTTGAAATTCCAACTGCCCTGAATGGTAGTTTAGGCGCATTATTGGAATTAAGACTTGAATTTATAGCATATGCAATTAGTTTCATTGTTTGTTTCAATATGTGGAACTTCACTTATAATTTATTTACAATTATCAACAAGATTGATTATAAATCAATTTGGACCATTTCAGTCATGTTGTTCTTTTTATCATTGATTCCATATTTAACAACTTACGTTTCCATGAATTTCCATGAATTTGTGCCGCAATGCTTGTATGGGGTAGACTTTATCATCATCAACATATGCTCCATAGTTGCCACATATCAAATGAAAAAAATAGACAAATCAAATACGTTCTTGCAGGCAGCATTCCAGAATTATAACAATTTTATTATAACCATCATATTTACATGCATTTTCATAATTATTGGATACTATTACTACCCACCAATAATAATCATATCCTGCCTACTTTCAATCATCATGGCATGGATATTCATGTATAAAAAAATTAACTTGCTCAAACTCATTTAATTAAAGATTGAATAAAAAAAATAATTATTGAGGAAAAATTAATTCCTCATAATTCAGACTTATTTTAAAACAAACTTCTTAATTCCCATAACGCTTAGAATTATGGCTATCACATACCCGATTAAAGAAATTAGAGGCATGTCAAATACCCTTGGCCCGAATGAAACAACTGAAGAACCAATAATAAGGGCGGACACTAATGCGATTATTGAAACCTTATCGGTGATATCAACTTCGAACCTCAATTGCAATTCTTCATTTTCTATTTTATGGATAGTCCTTGTAAGAAGTTTTGGCAAGGACCTGATCATGTGGTCATATAGGATTAGGTTGCTTTTCTTGCCTTTTAAAAATTGTTTAGGGTCAACTCTTTGTTTGGCTATTTGAGTGGCAATTGGCTTAATTGATGCGAAAACATCGATTTCAGGATCTAGATTGTGTGCAATAGCTTCAATCATTGATAAACCTCTCGCCATGGTGACAATTTCATTCGGAATAATGACCCCATATTCCTGCATAAGACTAAGCAGTGCCTCTAAAACTCCATCGAAACGATTGAGCTGTACACCGAAATATCTTCCGAACAAATCATTTAAGTCTCTTCTTAAAGTCTTTGTATCAATATCATAATCTAAGATATCCATGTACATTAACTGATTTATCAATCCGTCAACGTCCTGGTCTACAAACAATAACATTACTTCGGAAAGATTGCGTTTAAATTCTTCGTCAAAGAATCCCATCATACCCAAATCAAGATAACATACCACATTATCATCTAAAATCATTATGTTTCCTGGATGCGGGTCACCATGGAAAAAGCCGTCAATAAATAGTTGTTGAAGATAAGAATCAAGAACATGTTTCGCCAAAAGTTTCTTATCGAATTCATCGCCCGTACTTGCATATACGTCATTTAACTTGGTGCCCTCTATAAATTCCATTGTTAAAACTTTTGAGGAACAATATTTGGAATATGTGGCTGGAATGTGGATATTAGGATTATCTTCAAAATTCAATTCAATGCGTTGCATATTCATGAATTCATTATTATAATCTATTTCCTTATGAATTGAACGGTCAAATTCCTCCATGATTCCAGGCAAGTTTATTTTTCTAAGGTCACGGTTCCATTTATCGGCACGGTTGGCAATATATTTCATAATCCTTAAATCGAGATCGATTTTATCAGTAATACCCTCTTTTTGGATTTTGACTGCAACTCTTTCACCGGTAATCAATTTGGCCTCATGAACTTGACCGATGGATGCGGTTGCCAAATGCTCATGTTTGAAATCCTCGAATAACTCATCGATATTGCCATCGAGCTCCCTTTCAACTATTGCCTTAACTTGCTCATATGTTATTGCAGGATTATCATCCTGCAAGTTAGCCAATTCCTCTGCAATCTTTTCACCGACAATATCCGGCCGTGTACTTAATAGCTGCCCCAACTTAATGAAAGTGGTTCCCAAGTCCTGAAGCATTAATCTTAATTTTAGAGGAATTTCATCATCCAACAAAATATCATGTGCGCTGTCATCATCTCTTGAACGTATTTTGCTTTTTGCAGTTTCGCCTAAAATTTTATCGAAACCGTACTTTTTTAAAGCCGCCCTAATTTCGCCTAAACGTTCCTTTGTTTCTTTATCCATATTATTACCACTTAATTAATTTGACTTTCAGCAATATCTGATGCCAAGAAGGTTATGCCCTCCATAATTAGACATATTCCAACAAGAATTGCGGTGTATAACGGTTGTGCAATTGAATAGGCAGCCAAGAATACGGCCACTATACCTAAGATTAAAATCAATACAGAAGAGAGTCTTGATATTGTACCTATTCCCACAAAAATGCCTAACAAACCAACTAATATCAATATAAATCCAACTAAATAAAACAGGTATCCAACCATGAAGGATAATGCATCTATCCTATAAATAAACAATATTCCGAATAGTATTGCACAAATTCCTAGTAATATATTGATTACTGAAACATGAGCCATTATGCTCCATACAGAAAATCCGTCAATAATAGAAGCGAATCCAAAGGCTATTAAACATATCCCTGCAATCCAGGATACTGCCTGTGCACTATACAATGGGTAAACTACAAAAAGCAAACCCAAAATTATGAATATGATTCCAAGTATTTTTCTATAATCCATTTAAATCACCTTTGTATAATATTAAGCAAAAGATATTATTTAAATTTTAATAAACTCCTTAGATTCCATACCTTCTTAATTAAAATAGATAAATTACATAGTTTATATTTAAAATTAAATTATGCTCTGTGAAAAATGTCAAGAAATGTTGAAATAAATCTGGATTTAAAGATGAAATATAATGTTGAACCGGTTCCAAACTTAGATTTGAAAACTAATCAAATCCCAAAATAAGATAAAAAGCTTTTCATCTGAAGTAGTGACCTTTCAGCACTGCCTTCGCCAACACTTGAAAACGGAGATAGAACTTCACCGGTGATAGCCGGAACCCCCCTCATATTACAAACATCTTCAACAGCCCCCTTATATGATTCCCCTGCAGAATCAAAAGAAATGAGTTTGCATTTAACATCTCGAGCAATATAACTCGCCATTAAAAAACTTTCAGGAGTCGGAGATTTGGTTGAAAAAATTGATTCGATACCAGGATTGCTGTTATAGGCAGTCGAATGAAAATCCCCTACAAAATCAATTTTCAATTCCACTATCCTCTTAACAAGAACATTGCTTAACGAATTTTCAATATGCGCAGCCCTATTCAAATCCAGTGAATTGAAAAATCGGCTATTTTCCATGGTTGCTTTTGGAGCGGCAAATGGAATGAAAAATATAGTGTTATTGATTTCCTTATTGACCAATTCATTTAAAATTCTAATATTGGCAATTTGTGAAGGCAGTTCATTACCATGAATGCCAGATAAAATTAAAATCTTCCTACCTTCATTTCCTAATTTAAAAATAGGAGTTCCATAAACAGATTTCTCTAAGATAAATTTATTTAAAGAATTCAGTTCAATTTCATTAAAAATATGGGTGTTTTTTGAAATAAAACCTCCGGATAGATTAGAAATGTAACCCATTTCCAAATTATCACAATACTCCACTTTTTCAAAATCCATAATTAATTATAGATTGAAGCTCTTATTTAAAAGTAGGGATTAAATTGAAGAAATATATCAAAAAGTTAATTAGGCTCATAAATTATGAAAGAGATGCTGAAATTGAGTTAATGCAGACAGAAATATCAAACATGTCCGGCATTAAAAGGGAGGAGCTGGGAAGAGCCATCAATAAAGTTAAAGGGAAACGCCTGGGTAAAGAATTAGGCATGCAGATAGTTCAGTTTGGAAGATCAGAGCCGATTGAAACTGAAATAAGTGTGGGAGACATGGTATTGGTCAGTACAGACAACCCCCTCAGAAGTGATTTGACCGGCACTGTAACAGAAAAAGGAGCCAGATTTATAAAACTGGCTTTTGATAAAAATCTTCCCAAATGGGCTTTGAAAAAGAAAGTAAGACTTGATTTATATGCCAATGACGTTACTTTCAGAAGAATGGAAGATAACTTAAAACATTTAAGTTTAAAAGGTAAAAATGCCCTTGAATACGTATTATCAGATAGAAATCCTAAAAAGAACAGGAAAACGCCATATATTGACTATATTGATAAGAAGTTAAATGCCTCACAAAAAATGGCTATTGAAAATGCATTATCCTGTGAAAATTTCTTTTTAATACATGGTCCATTTGGAACCGGGAAAACCAGGACCCTAGTTGAGTTAATATCCCAAGAGACAAGACAGAATCACAAAGTATTAGCCACAGCCGAAAGCAATGCTGCAATAGACAATATTTTAGAGCGATTAATGGAAAATAAAAAATTGAATCTTACACGACTGGGTCATCCTCAAAGAGTGTCAAAAAAGAACATTACATATTCCCTTGCCTATAAAGTTGAAAACCATGAGTTAAATGGTAAAATTAAAAAAATCCATAAAAAAATTGATAAACTGATTGAGAAAAGAAGCTCTTACACCAAACCTACACCCCAATACAGACGGGGATATGGTGATTACGATATATTATACAATGCATCTAAAGGAAAGGGCGGTCGTGGAATAAGCCCTGAAAAAATGAAATCGATGGCCCAATGGATCGAATATAATCAGGAAATTGATGAGCTACATTCAGACATCAAACGAATTGAAAACAAAATGATTAACAAAATTATTGATGAAAGTGATGTTATTTTAGCGACCAACTCTTCGGCAGCACTTGAGTCAATAGCGAGAACCAAATTTGACGTTGCGATTATCGATGAAGCTTCGCAAGCAACCATCCCAAGCAGTTTAATTCCAATTGCCAAAGCCCATAGATTTATCCTTGCTGGAGACCACAAACAGCTCCCCCCAACAATAATTAGCCCAAAAGCCGGAGAACTTGAAAACACATTATTTGAAGCGTTAATCAGAAAGTATCCTCACAAATCACAACTACTTAATGTTCAATACAGAATGAACAAGTTACTTATGAAGTTTCCCAACTCTGAATTCTACAACAATAGTTTAAAAAGCGATTCAAGTGTTGATAAAATAAATATAAGTGACATAATCAATTCAGAATATGATGAAGAAGCATTACTTTTTATAAACACGTCAGATATTGAAAATAATAAGGAAAATCACCTAAAGGACTCAAAATCAATCATTAACAAAGTGGAAGCCAAACTTGCAGTAAGTGTAGCCAATGACTATTTAACCGCAGGCGTAAGTGAAGAAGACATTGGAATAATAAGCCCCTATGCAGACCAGGTCAAGCTAATTCAGGAAAAAACTCCCGTCGAAGTAAAAACAGTGGACGGATTTCAGGGAAGGGAAAAGGAAATCATCATAATTTCCACTGTGAGAAGCAACAATAACGGAAATATTGGTTTTTTAAGGGATTTAAGACGTTTAAATGTTGCAATCACTAGAGCTAAAAGAAAATTGATAATAATAGGCAACAAAGATACCTTAAAAAGCAATCCCACATACTCCCGACTGATTGACTTTGTTGAAGATGAAAACTTATTGATAAATATTTAGGCATACCTAAACTTTATATACTATGAAGTTCAAAGGAATAATCAAGAGTAAGAAAAATACTCTCCCAACATACAACTCTTAATTGAGGTTTTATTTTTAAAGTCCATATAACTTTCAACCTCAATTATCTCCTCAATTAAGAGTTTTTTCTTCTGTCAACTTTTTTTAAATTTTAAATAGTATTAATAATATAAATATTAATTGATATTCATTTTTATCAAAATTATAACGGTGATTAAATGACTGATAAAGTAGTTTTAGCATTCAGCGGTGGGCTTGACACCTCTGTTTGTGTTAAATTATTAGAAGAAAAATATGATGTTGAAGTTATTACTGCCTGTGTTGATGTAGGTCAAGGCGAAGAAGAAATGGAAAAGGCAAAAACAATGGCCGCCAAAATAGGTGGATTAAAACACTACAATATCGATGCTAAAGAAGAATTTGCAAACGAATACATCTCACGTGGAATTAAAGCAAACGCAGAATATGAAGGATACCCATTAAGCACTGCCCTTGCAAGACCATTAATTGCTCAAAAGATTATAGAAGTGGCTGAAAAACAAGGAGCAACAGCTATTGCGCATGGTTGTACTGGAAAAGGAAACGACCAATTCAGATTTGAAGCGGTTATCCTTGCAATGTCTGATTTGGATATTATCGCACCAATCAGAGAAATGAATTTGACAAGAACCGAAGAAAAGGCATATGCGGAATCCAAAGGCATCGAATTAAGTTATGATAAGATTTACAGCATTGATGAAAACCTTTGGGGAAGAGCAATTGAGGGAGATGTCCTTGAAGACCCTACGAACGAACCTCCGGAAGACATTTACGAATGGACAAAATCATGGAAAGATGCAAACGATGAACCTGAAAAGGTATCCATTGAATTTGAAGAAGGTGTTCCGGTAGCCATCAACGGCGAAATGATGCCTTTAGTGGAATTAATTGAAAAAGCAAATGAAATTGCCGGAAACAATGCTATCGGTAGAATAGACACCATTGAAAACAGAATGATTGGTCTTAAAAGTAGGGAAATCTATGAAACCCCCGGTGCAAAATTATTAATTGCAGCACACGAAGCTTTGGAAGAATTGGTTTTAACAACTGATGAACTAAGATTTGCAGAGTATATGTCAACTTTATATGCTGATTTAGTATACGGGGCTTTATGGCAAGAACCATTAAGAGAAGACCTAGACCAGGCAATTGACAAGATGCAGGAGAGGGTAAGCGGAGAAGTTGTAATGAAATTATTCAAAGGTTCAATCCAACCTATCATTAGAAAATCCCCCTTCAGCATACACAGCATTGAACAAATTACCTTTGAAGACAAGGAAACCGAGCAAAGCGAAGTTGAAGGTATGATTAAATACCACGGTCTTCAAGCTAGAAATTATCAAAAATTAAACAGATAGCTTTAATGCTATCACTTTACTTATTTTTATGTCAAAAATTAACCAACTACAAGAAATAATCGATTCTTCGGACAATATCGTATTTTTTGGAGGAGCCGGCGTTTCAACAGAAAGTGGAATTCCAGATTTTAGATCCGAAAGCGGAATTTTTAAAAGTTTAGAAAAATATGGTGACACTCCAGAAAATTTAGTTTCCCATAGTTATTATATGAGCAATACAGAAGAATTCTTCGAATATTATAAAGAAAATCTTATTTTTAAAGATGCCAAGCCGAATCCGGCTCATTTAAAACTAGCCGAACTAGAAAAGCGTGGAAAATTAAAGGCAGTAATCACTCAAAATATTGATGGACTTCATCAAAAAGCAGGGAGCGAAAATGTTTTAGAGCTCCATGGAAGCATTCATAGAAACTATTGCCAAATTTGTGGAAAAGAATATGATTTAAATTATATTCTTGAAAGCAATGGCATCCCAAGATGTGAATGTGGAGGTATTGTTAAACCTGATGTTGTATTATATGAAGAACCTTTAAATAATTCAATCTTAAGCTTTTCTATTGATTATATCCAAAATGCAGAGACATTGATAATTGGTGGAACTTCTCTAGTAGTGTATCCTGCAGCAGGATTAATAAACTACTTTAACGGTGAAAATTTAGTGTTAATCAATAAAAGTGAAACTCCATATGACGATGCCGCAAGCCTAGTCATCAACGACGCTATCGGAGAGACTTTGAGCCAAATCAAAATCTAATGCATTAGGAACCAATGTAATTCCATCCAATTGGTTATCACATTTATAGACAATTATTTCAACACCATTTTCATAAGCTTCGTTTAAAGTTTCACTAAATACCGGGTCATTTTTCCAATTTGGTCTGAAGAAATTGCCTGCAGGATGCTGAATCAGGAAAAATACAACACATCGATTGCCTTCCTTTTTAAGTTTAATCAGTTCCTTTAAATGCTTTGCACCCCTTTCTGTCGGAGCATCTGGAAACCTTGCCTCTCCGTCAACAATCAATGTGACTCCCTTAACTTCAACATAACATTTTTCATTTTCATTTTCCAAGTATATATCAATTCTCGAATCATCAACGGTTTTTTCTCTTTTGTGAAAATCATAGCCAGCAAGCTCTTTAATTTTACCGTCAACAATCGCATCACATACAATACTGTTGGCTTGCTGTGAGAAAAGAGATACCAGTACATTTTTATTTTCGACAAAATGAAGTGAGAACTTTGTTTTTCTATTAGGATTATCTGATGGCTTGAGCCAGACAACGGCACCTCCAACCAAAAGCTCTTTACATCTGCCAGTATTTGGAACATGTGCTATTTCAACTTCACCATCGACTTCAACTTCTGCAATGAATCGGTTCGGGCGGTTTATAAAAATTCCTTTAACATAATCCATCTTTGATCACACTGCCAATGTATGATACCAAATCGGTTGCCGAAAATCCGTTTCCTTTCTCGTTGTAAGCTTTATCGCCTGCAATACCATTAATGAAAACGCCTAAACACGCACAGTCAAAAGTAGTGAGCCCCTGTGTGAGCAAACTGGTAACAATTCCCGCAAGCGCATCACCGGTTCCACCAACAGTCATTCCGGAATTTCCTGACTTATTTATTTTAAATTTATTACCTGATAAAATTAAGTCATATTGCCCTTTAACAATGACAGACCCTTTAATTTGGCGGGTAATTTGTTGGAATTCTGTGATATTCTCATCAACCTTCTTAAAATCATATGAATCAATATCCACTTTTAAGTCATTTTGAATATTGAAAAATGATTTGAACTCAAAAAGGTGAGGTGTCAATACAATGTCTTCACGATTTTTAATTAACTTCAACTCAACTTGTTTTAGGGCATCAGCATCTAAAACGATTGGTTTTTTAATTTTTGAAACTAAAACATTAAATAATTTTGATGTATCTCCATCAATTCCCGCACCTGGCCCAATTAATACCGCATCGACATTTTCAGATAAATCCAATAGCTCTTCAGCGTGATTTAAAGATAATCTATCTCCTTCCAGAGATTTGACAATCAAATCAGGTGATGTTGATTTAATAGCTTCGGCTGATTTTTCAGGTGCTGCAACATAAACCAAATCCGCACCTGCACCAATAGCCGCCATTCCCGCAATAGCTGGAGCCCCCGAATAATCCTTATTTCCTCCGATTATAAGCAAACGACCGTTATTTCCCTTATGTGATTTTGAATCCCTATTCTTTAGTCTTAAAAAGTCCCCATAATTAACAAAATATTCCGCTTCAAATGGAATTCCAATGTCGGCTGTTACAAGACCGCCAACAACCTCCTCATCAGCATTTCTTACACCGGTCTTGATTTTATGAAAACTAATTGTGTAATCCGGAATGACTGCCAAATCACTCACCTCACCGGTTAACGGGTCCATTCCTGAAGGAACATCAACACTTATTTTAATTCCCTTTGATTCATTAATGATTTCAATGGCTCTCCTGATGTTTGCCTGCAGATTGCCCTTGATTCCTGTTCCCAACAGGCCATCGACAATAACATATTCATCATCAGCACTGCAAGCAAGTTCACAGTTGTTAATATCTTCCAATGTTTTCAGATTATAAATATTTAAACGGGATAATCGTGGTTTCATACTCAATAAGATCTCCAAATTAGTTTTTGAATGTGGAGATCGAATGTTTTCCTTCAACATGTAAATATCAACATCATAACCCCTATTCAATAAGTAACGTGCTGCAACAAAGCCATCACCACCATTTCCACCGGAACCTGTAAAAATAATTACTTTTACAGGTTTTGAAAATGTATAAACCGCAATCTTGCCCACTTCCTCTGCCAGAGACTTTCCGGCAGATTCCATCAGGCAAAGCCTTGACAAACCCAAATATTCACAATTGTAATCTGTTACCATCATATCAATAGGATGCAAAAAATCACCTTAAATTAAATATTAGTAAAGAATATAAATATAATTATCTTATATCAAAGGAAAAACTGCCATGAGAAAGATTACCATAAAACTTTTAACAAGACTTCCCACAAAATATTTGACAAGCGGGTTAATATTAATAATTTCATTATTTATCTATGGTGTTGTTGGCTCCATGCTAATAATGCATTTAAACTTTGTTGATTCTATTTATTATGCAGTAATCACAATGGCAACTGTAGGATATGGGGATTACATCCCACATACAGGCATTCAAAAAATATTTGCAACAACACTCGCTCTTGGAGGGGTTGCATTACTTGCTTATGTATTTAATATAATGTTAACAAGTTTTCAGGAACAGATGAGTAAATATTCAAAAGAGGCCAGAAAAATGAAAGCTATAAATGAAATGGATGATTATTATATCCTTTGTGGCTATGGAAGAGTAGGAAAAGTAGTTTTTAAAGAATTATCACAAAGAAACCAGAATGTTATTATTTTTGAAAAGGATAGGGATACATATGACAATATTGAAGATTCTGACAGAGTGGTTGGAATTCACAAGGATGCGACTGAAGATGACCTTATAGCAAAATTGGCTGGTGAAAAATGTAGAAGCGTCATAATAGCAACTGGAGATGATGTGAGCAACTTATATATCGTTTTGACCATAAGGGAAACAAATCCTAAGGCCTGGATTGTGGCAAGAGCCAGCAAACTCGAAAACATTTCAAGACTTAAAAGAGCCGGTGCCGACAAGATTGTTTCTCCAGAAGTGAGCGGAGGAAAGAATTTATACGTCGAATCAACAATGCCTCATCTTTTAAGAATTACCGTTAAACATGATATCAATAAAATTTATGATGAATTTAAAATAATAACCCAACATGGATGTACTTTAGAAAATATTGATTATCACCTTCCGGGAATTGAAGCGCCATTAAGCCGCAAAATAAAAACAATGAATTTGGAAGACGGCAAGAAATTTAGAGACAACTTAAATAAAAATGAAGAATCAAGAATTGCATTGAAAAATTTATATAATATTGTGAACAGCATACATTCACATTACATTTCCGGACCGGACAGGGCCACTTTCATCAAATTGCTGAAAGATTTAGGAAAACATGTGGAAATAATTGGAACTAACCTAACTGATGAAGAAATAGCTAAAAAAACCAAGTTAGATGATTGAATAATTTTATTAAAAAAAAGAAATTAAAAAAAGAGAGTGAAACTCTCTAGAATAAATCATGTAAGTTCATGATGTAAGAACCTAATTTACCGTCGAAGTTACCTGCTGAAATTTCAAGTACGCCTTCAACTGAACAAGCAGCTAAAATACCTACTTTCATAGCTTCTTTTACAGATTCTTCATCTACACCATCAATAACGATTTCAAATACACCGTCTGCATCTTCCCTAATGTCAGAGTCAACTTCATTTTTTAAAGTTACACACATTTTTTCGTTAGTGGATGCAGGTAAGAATGAGTATGCGTTGGATCCTACTTTGGAACCGGATGCAACTACACCGCCAGGGAATGGAGTGATTGTACCTGGAACTTTTTTAATAGCTTCGACAGCCATTTGAGCTGCTAATACTCCAGCCATTTGGTCTTTTGCTAAAATAAAGAAGTTTCCTCCAGCCACACCGTCTTTAAATCCGAATGTGGATTCCACTAAGAAGTCGCCGGACATGATTGGAATGGAATGAACTGTTCTGCCATCGATTTCACAGTCTTTTTCAAATCCGTCACCGAAGTATTTGAGTTTGAAACCAGTTTTTAAGACATCTTCTGATTCGAGTAAGTTAAATGCTGCTGCAGTAGGAGCAGTTAAAACGCACATACCGATTCTTTCCATCAATTCGTGGTCAAGTGCTTTTTTACTGGCATGACAAATCATGATTGCATAACCAGGCCTTCCGTCAGGAGTGCAAGTAGCTGGTACAAAACAGTCGATACCTGCTTCTGCAGGACATCCAATTACAGAAGTTGCATAACCTGTTGCTTCAGTTGCAGCGATTTTAGCTAATTTAGGAGTTGCTGCAGTTACTAAAATTCTAGTTACTTTAATTCCGAAACCTTCTGCGTAAGTTTCTTTAATTTCTACACCATTAATTTCCATATTTTCACCATAATTTTTACAAAAAATTAATTTTTTGTGATAATAAGATTTATGAAAATAAATAAAAATAAAGTTTTCTATTTTAGTCATCACTTTCATTTTCAATGACTTCATCAATCTCATCATTAGAAGCGGATGAAATTTTGTTTATAGCGGATGCACCGTAATAAGGTAAAATGACCAGACCTATGATGGTAGTCATCCAAAATGATATCAATCTTTCAATGACAGTTGCCGCCGCACTAATAGAAGACGGGATTCCTGCAGCGGAGTAGAATATAATCATTAGCCCATCTACAGCACCAAGACCGCCTGGAAGCAGCGGAATCATACCCACCAGACATGCCACAATAAACACTTCTCCGACGACAATAATATTGACATTAGCTCCGAAAGCTAAAAATACCAGATAAACCCTTAAAATTTCAAAAATCCAAATTACAAAAGATAAAGAAAGAGTATAGGCCAATCCCTTTTTATTTGAAATTAAAAGTTTCATAGTATTCTGGAAACCAAAAATAGCTTCATGGATTTGGTTTTCCAAATCTTCTGAATTTTTCTTATAGAATCTTCTGACAATCCCTATAATCCATCCATCAACTCTTTTTCCAAACCCTGGATTAATGCACATGTAAATAAGACATATCAATACTGCAACAATCGCTATTACTGAAACAACCATTACAACAAGAAGCCATAACTCAAAATTCATGAAAAGCGCCATTGACGCAATTGTAAGTGCGGCCAGCACAACAAATGGAAAAGTATCCAATGCCCTGTCTGCAACAACTGTTGCGAATGTCTCATCAAAAGAATACTCCTTATTGTCTTTAGATAAAAGATATGCCCTAACCGGCTCTCCGCCACCACGTCCGGAAGGAGTTATGTTATTAACTGCAAGGCTTACTAAAACCATTGGAATTAATTTTTTTATACTGAGGTCCATGTCTGCAAGCCTAACAAGAATTTGCCAGCGCAAAGTGTATAAAAAGTAAGTAAAAACCTGAACGACAATGGCCAAAGCTATGATATACAAATTAGCTACCTTTAAAGCTTCAATAACCTGGTCAATCCCTACAAAATACAGCATTATAAATAAAATTAGAATACTGATTCCCAGAAAAATTATTGTCTTTTTGTCCATAGTCAATATTAATTTTAATTTTTTAATACTTATAAATTTATATAGATATTTA
>NZ_JAZRHE010000140.1:0-17407 GCF_045644645.1 Methanobrevibacter sp. | reverse complement strand
TATTTTTTTATCCATAATATCCGCCAAAAAATATTATAATTTTTTTAGTTCCTAATTATATTTTAGTATTAAACTAATATTATATAAATTTTTCAATGATTATCGCTAGAATCAATTATTCCGAATGATTTGAAAGCTTTTTTGAGAAAAAATGTTCAACAATGCAATCTTGTAAAAAAATTTAAAACCATTTCCTAAAAATGAGCACCAGCATTAGATAAAAATGCCCTAACACTTAATGGATTAACCATAATTTAAACAAAACCCAAGAAAGCATGAAAAGTAATCCAATTACAGAGTAAAAGCAATACCGCCACAAAAAAACATTAAAAATCGTTTTAATTTATACAAAACAACAATAAAAATGTTATACAGAAACTAAAAAATAGAAAAAAATATAAGGAGAAAAATAAATAATCTCCTTTTAAATCTAAATTACCGTTTTTTTATTTCCCAATTTAACGTATTACCACGCTAGCTGTTGCGCTTGAAGCTGCATATATTTCTGTGCCGTCACATGAAATCATGGCTGTGTAATTGCCTGCAGCTAGATTCTTAAGGGATGCGGAAATTCTGCCGTTGGCATCGGTCTTAACGGTCTTGTCAATAGAACCTAAGACCAGATGGACTTTAACGCCAGTGAGCGGATTGCCGTCGACATCCTTCAATGTGACATAGAACCTAGTGCTAGATCCTTGATCTGCAACAACATCTTTTGCGGCCAATGTGGTTGGAATCTTGTTTACAACCACTTTAGCAGTTGTGCTTGATTCAGAATAGATATCACTGCCAGCATAGGAAATCTTTGCAGTGTAGTTGCCTGGAGTTAAGGACACTGTGGAAACGGAAACCCTTCCCTTGCTGTCAGTTTTGACTGTTTTGTTGATGTCGCCCAATACTACATTAACTTTAGCGCCTGTGATTATGTTGCCATCGGTGTCTTTTAATGTGGCATATAATCTGGAGCTGACGTTATATTCTGCAACAACGTCTTTGGCTGTCAATTCGGTTCCAATTTTTACCAAGACTTTAGCAGTGGTTTGTGAAGGAGCATAAACTTCATCACCTGCAAATGTGATTACAGCAGTATACTCACCAACATCCAAATTCTTAGTGCTGGCGGAGATTCTACCTTTACTGTCAGTTTTCACATTCTTATTGATGTTGCCCAATACCAGATTGACCTTAACGCCAACAATAGGATTACCATCAGCATCAGTCAATGTAGCATACAACCTGGAAGGGACATTATAAACAGCAACAACATCATTAGCAGATAAAACAGAAACAGCCCTCACAAACACGTTGGCAGTGGTTTGTGAAGGAGCATAAACTTCATCACCTGCAAATGTGATTACAGCAGTATAATCTCCAACATCCAAATTCTTGGTGGATGCAGAAATTCTACCTTTAGCATCAGTTTTCACGGTCTTGTTAATGTCGCCTAAGACCATATTGACCTTAACACCAACAATAGGATTACCATCCGCATCAGCCAAGGTAGCATACAACCTGGAAGTGACATTATAAACAGCAACAACATCATTAGCAGATAAAACAGAAACATCTCTCACAGCCACATCAAGAGTGGTTTGTGAAGGAGCATAAACCTTATCACCGGCAAATGTGATTACAGCAGTATAATCCCCTACATCAAAATTCTTGGTGGATGCAGAAATTCTACCTTTAGCATCTGTCCTAACAGTCTTGTCAATATCTCCTAAGACCATATTGACCTTAACACCAACAACAGGATTACCATCCTCATCGGTTAAAGTAGCAACAACCCTACCATTTTTATATTCGGCAACTAAAGTAGTATCCATTAAATCTTTAGCAGTTACAATAATCTGTGGTAATGCCAAGATAGTTGAACCTGTTGCAACAAATGAAATGGAGTTACTATCTTTAATTAAACTAGTCACATCAGTAGTGAATAAGTCAGTAGTGGAACTAGATCCGCTCCAAACATCAGTATAAACATTATCATTAAACACAATGTTAGACTCGCCAACTTGAGCTCCACCAGCTAAAACATAAAGTGTAGCATTAACAACTTTATTAACATCAACCGCAATTTCAGTATCAGATTTAGCAGTTCTTTTTGCAACATTGTTTCCATTAGAAAGTAAATCAGCACCATTTAAAATATATGCTGTTTTTGAAGTTGCGGAACCATCAGTATCGTACATGTATACTAATGCACTTGGGTAAACTGCAGGAGTAGGGTTGACCTTATTTAAAACAAAGGAATTATCGCCAACAGTAATTAAATCACTGACGTCATAAATTAGAACACCATAGCCGTATTTACCATAGTTTCCTAAGTTGCCTTGGTCCCTGTACCAGGCGATAGGAGTAACATTCACACCATTGAACATTACATTAAACATACTAGTGTCCTCAGTGAAAGTTTTGCCATTAAACCAATTGTATGGAACATAAACAAATGCATTGGTAATTTCAGAGCCATCATTTAAAGCAACTGTCCAACTATCAGTCCTATTCATAACAGCAGCACCCAAATAGGAACTTGCATCTTTAATGTCAAGGACAACATCTCCAGTGACGGTAATAGGGCCAAATCCTTCAAATCCTGTTACATTATATTCCATATCGTAACCTAAATTACCATTATACAAAACAGGGATGGATATTTCTTCACTGTTTATAACATCCTCACCGTAATACAATTCTGCAGTATATTTAACTATATTGTTTTCAGCACCATTAACAGTTGATTCGTCAATAGGCCTAATTGTAGGGTCTGTTAAGAAGACAGTGTTGTCACCTTGAACCAAAGCAACATCGGCCCCATCTACATTAACATCATCAGCAAGTAAGTTAATAGTATAATTACCCTCTTTTGAAGTTTTAACTTTGATAGTTAAAGTATTATTTGTTCCTGCATAAGCAGAAGGAACACTATAATATTCTGGAGTTAATGAAATATCAGTCACTAAATTTTCAATAGTTAAAACAGAAAGTACATTTTTAATTGAACCCCATGAAGAAGTTCCCGCATAAATGACATCCAAATTAGTTTTTTGATTTGCTTTAACCTCACCAGTGACATCCCATTCATTATACTGGTAATAGTTACCTGAATCATGATAATATGCATCTCCTAAAAATTCACCATTCATCATGTAGGTACCGTCACCACTTGAAAGAACTACATTTCTTAAACCAGCATTTGTGAAATAAGATGTATCTTCAGTGTCAAAAGTAACTGTGACATTTCCTTTAGTCCATAATTGGTCATCGTTAATCCAATAGCTAATTGAATCATCATCACCATCATCGTATGCTAAAATTAATGCTATTAATTTAATCCTACCATCAAATTGTTTACCTTCCATTTCGAAAGTATCAACATTAATCTTTAAATTAGTTCCGTTTAAACCGTCCAACATATCAGTTACATCATAATGAATCATATAATCTGAATAACATTTTGTAGTGTGGTCATTTACCGGATAAACAGTACCATCAGCAGAACCTTCTTCAATCCATAATGATTCAGGGTATTCAACACTATTATTATCTGTTGTAATAGTAATGTTGGCATTAGCGCCATAATTATTGTTAGCACTACCAGCATAAACATTTACATAAACATCCGCACTCTTAATTGATTTTGCATCTGAAGGAATATCATAACTGAGTTCACCACTTGTATTCCAAGGATTTTCAGTTACAACATCGACTCCCCCGGAAACAGACTCTGAGTTCCCAAGAACATCATTATCGCCGCTAGATACAATTGCATCATCCACATCTTCAGCAGATATTGCACCAATTGAGAGGACAACCATGAAAAGTAAAATAGCTATAAACAAAATTTTTTTATTTCCCATAATAATCCCATAATGTAATATTTTATCGTACAAAATTGAAACTTAAAGTAATAAAAAAAAATAAATTATTATTAAGTTTTTTAGTACAATTATATTATATTGTAATAATAATATAAATTTTTCTAAAAGATTTTAAAAAAAGAAAATGAATATCTTGAAAAAAAATAAAAAAGATATTCGGATTTGGCATGAAAATAGTACTAACCTTCCACCATTATCAGCTTACCCGTCGATGGGTCCTTATATACCTTACCCATTTCCATGTAACCTTGACCTGAACTATTAGAGCTTTCGAGAGTCTCGTTTAAAACCTGCCCTTCAGACACTTCAGTTACATCCGGAGACGATTCATCAAAAGTCTGTTGCTGGTCTTGACTTTGAAATACAACACTTTGCATATTCCAACTTATAACAACAAAAATCAGCAAGCCAACCGCTATTACAAGCATTGCATCAACAAGATTTGAAGTTCCCGCCATTGGATCTTCTTCGCCTTCTGAAAACCTTTTTCGACCTTTTTCACGAACCATGACTAAAACCTCTTACCTGCTTAATTTATCAAGCAATGCGTCAGCCAATGCATCCAAATTAGACAAGTATTCTTCATACCACCTGCGTCTTACTTTAGATACAAAATAAGCCACTGCTCCGGCACCAATACCTACAACAGTCGTATCGAATGCAACAATAATGGCATTAGCTAAAGTATTAACATCACCTGCACCCAATGCGGCAAGTCCGGGACCCATTGGTATTAATGTACCCATTAAACCTAAAGTTGGTCCAATACGTGTGACAACATCTGTTTTTTCAATTTTCTTTGTAAATTTATTTTCCTCAAATTCTATTAATTTTTTAGCTAAAGCATGTCTAGAATCAACAGTTAAAGAACTTGAACGCAATATTTTAATTAATACAACTTTTTGAGAGTTGTAAATCTTTGCATTTTCAATAATATTTTTCAGTTCCTCTAAAGAATTTGCATTGGAAATTGCATAAATCAATTGTTCAATTATATCTGGAGTGATTTTTTTTCTTGAAGTATACTCCGAAATAAGACCCCCAATAGCTAAAACTGCAAATACTGCAAAAATTACTAAAAATATAATCACAGGAATCTGCAAGCTTTGAGAAATCATATTTAAAGTCGAAGTTAATATCTCACTTCCAGGAATTGTTGATACCATTAAATCACCTAATTAAAATTACTATTTCTCCTTGATATTATTCCGCCAATTGCAATAATTACGAGCATTACAACCAATGCCCCAATTAAGGAATATGGGGAAGATATTGTTATTCCATCCATTGGATTTTGAATCATGGCTGTAATGTTCGGTAAGAACAATGCTGACAATAGGAAATAAATTCCTAAAAAGAACATGAAATTACCTAAAACAATAGGATATGGCTTATTTATAAATTTCACAATGTAATTGGATGCGAAATAAGTTATAATTATTGTTAAAACTAATGCACCGGCTACAACTAAACTTAAATCCATTAGCCCCAATCCCACAGTTGGTGCAACAAGCATTATACTCACAATAATTGATCCAAAACAGCACGGACATGGTGCTACAACTGCCATGCAAGTAGCTGCAGTAGTGTTCCTCTCAAACACCTTATATTCTCTTATTGTGAATATTCCAGCCAAAATCATGATTAAAGCCATGATTAAGAAAAACTCAAAATTATAAGTATAAATCAAATCCGTGATTTGCTCTGTGAAAAATGAGGAGATTTCCGTCAATATCAATACTCCTCCACCATAACCAATTGAAACTAATGCCAAATATTTCTTGGACATATTTGCAAGGCCTGTTGCAAGGCCCAATTTAATTCCAAAAATTAAAACGGCGGATAAAATTCCCACCTGCCATAAAATATTAATTGCATCCATTTAAACACCTATAATTTTTCTTTGAAAAGCTTATCCAAATCCTGATTTTTATCATCGCCATCATTATTCCTAAAGTATCCCACCGCTACAACCATAATTAAACATAAAATAGCTAAAACAGCTATAATTGATAAACCAACCTCACTTGCAGATTGAGAAGATACCGGATTAATCTCAATTGATTTTTTGACATCTGCTCCTTGGGATGATGAACTGCCGGCCTGCGCTATTTCAGTTCCTTGGCCAACATTTGAAAATGCATCTCCCTGAGTGTTGCCATTTTGAGCAACATTATCTGTAGTTGAAGATGAGTTTGACTTGACTGTTGAAGAGGATGTGGATCCTTCAACAGGATTTTGAGTTGAAGCTTCCTTTTGAGTGTCTGCAGTTTGAGATTCAGGAGGCACTGTTGACTGAGTATTGTTTAAGAATACTGGGTTTTTAGTTGCTTCATACAGTTTAGGAAGCAACTGTGCTAAGATATCAGGATTCACATATTGCACTGCCCATTGCATCATTGCTATGTTACCGCAGCTACAATCACAACATGCAACACCGTTTTGAACCGTTGCCTGTGCCCAAGTGTTTGCAATGTCCCTAACTGTATCGCCACTGGCTTTCCAATATCCATCATGAATTGTTGTAAGCATTGTTCCACTCATGGAGATAAGTGAATAAGCATTATTTCCAGTCATTAACCAATCTTTAACTCCCAAACCATATTTGTCATTGTAATAAGTATTATAAACTCTATTCCACAAATCATCTGTAACCGCAGATGGTCTTGTAATTTGCCAACCGTGTAAATTGCTTACAAATTTGTTTGACATATAACGAGCGCCGCTATACCCCTCTTTCATCATTCCACTAATCCACTCAGGATTATCATATCTTGCAGCAATTTCCTTATACATCACTTCCTCCAAAGAGGATATGTATGCGGTATTCTTATTAGCATACATCAATACATTGAATTTAGGGGCTTTTCCAGAAATCTCTTCTACAGTCATTGATAAACCTCCCCAATAATCAAAGAAGTCATCGTTGTCGAGTACGCCATATTGATTAGTGTTACGGCTAGCTACGATTGTGTCTGAGTTTGATAGAGCCCTTAGGAAAACTAATGGGTTTGTATCTCCCCAGTAGTTTTTAGAATACATATTACCCATTCTTCCAAGGTAGAAATCAGCAAGTTCGCTTGTTTCGTTCCAAGTCCATGACATGGATACCAATTTTGATATTCCTGCACCATAATCCCCATTCGGCGGCGCAAAAATTCTTGTTATGGCACATTCCCCGGCATAAGTTGCGTTATATCCTACACTTAAATAGTATAAAGTATCTTCAATCCAATGCTGTGCAACATAATTGGAATCTAACGGTTCATTTGAGACCCCATAATAATTAATACCGCGCATTATTCCTTCAAGAGCTTCTTTTAATTCACTACCATGTTCTGAATTCATTAAGGTTGCATTTCTAATTAATGTCAAGTATGACCTGGCTAATGTTACTCTAAACGCATTATCCAGAAGTACTGCTTGTGAAGAGTATAAATCCCTAAATAAACCGCTTGTAATCACTGTTACATCTATTCTTTTGTTTTCCCATCCCTCCGGACGAGTCAAATCATTTAATTTGATTATTTCAGGCAAGGATCCTACTTTCTTACCGGTCGGATTTCCTTCATCATCATAACCTGCACTTGACGAATCTGTCCAAACAGGTTTCATACCCAAAAGATATAGGACTGTTGAAACCAATGCTCCATCATCCCTTGCAGTTTCGACACACCAAATTCCCATTATGATTTTTTCTGTAGTGTCATTCAAATCAGAAAGTGTCAATAATGCTAATGTTTTTGCATATTCCCATGCTTCCTTTGTTGGAAGTTCTGATGACTGGTCTTGGAACATGTTGGTTCCTGTTGGAAGAACAGATGGTTTAACAACAACTTCACCACCTTCCCCAATCGGGATATATCTTCCATTTAAACCATCCAGCATGGCATTTAATTCATTTGCTACACTGAAGTTAATTAAGTCAATGTATGTTTTAGCCAAATTAAGGCATGCCAAGAATGTCGGATTGTTGAATTTATCATTTTGTGCTATTAAAACATCATTTACTGTATCGACATTCCAATAAATCAACGCTTTTACAATATCATAAGATTTATTTAATATGAATTCCCTTTCAAATGCAGATAACTCATCATATGGCCTTGAGAAGCAATAATCGGAAAGTTCTGTGAATAAATTTATAACCCCCTGATTATTTTCTAAGACATAATCATAAGATAACATTGCAGAAACTGTACTTGCCAAGTCGTTTTCATTCCAATATTCACCTAATGCATGAAGCCCCAAAGGATACAAAGTGGACTGCATCCCAATAAGAAAATCATTAATCCTTTCTACAAGCAAATCACCCTGTAGTTTATTAACCTCATCTTTTGTAAGACCCATATTCATGGAATAGTCATTATTGACAATTAACTCGCGTAACTGATTGACTGTTTCTTCTCGAGGATTGTTTTTATAATCATCAGCTAATCTTGCCAAAACAGTTAAATTGCCATATAAATGAGTGTATGACATTGGAGAAGTTAAATGTGAAATCATGACCGCAAATCCTCTTCTTTTTGCTTGAATAGCTTCTCCCAAACCATCAACAATATAGAAATATAATTGAGGAACATCCCCAACAACAACAGATCCATAATCGGTTGCTGATAATAAAATCTCTTTTCCAGGCAACCATTCATGAGTAGCGTGCCTTCCTACAAATATCATTGCATTAGGATACTTTGTTTGCATATAATAATAAGCAGCCAAATATTGATGTGTAGGTGCAACAGCTGTACAGTGATAAAGGTTTTCAATGTCTGATTCCCAACCTCTTTGAGGTTCCGGTGCTATGAATATATTTCCATAGGTCAAACCAGGAATAACAAAATAATCTGAGCCATTACGGTTTACAACCATTACATTTCCGGGACTGTCACCCCATCCATTAAGGCCTGAAATATTTAATTTTTTGAATTCATCAAAATATTGTAAGAATAACTTATAGTAATCAATGTTTTTGGTTTGTGTGAAATTCTTTAATGCAGATACAATATCGGTTAAAATTCCTTTTGCTTCTTGTGAATTTTCCTCAGGAAGCAATGCGACAATCTGATTAAACCAATCATCAATTGTATCTCCAATTGTTACTGTATAATCAAGTTCAACTGCTCTTTTTGAAAGCTCCCCAATGTATGCAACAGGACCTTCACGAACCTGAATTTTAACAATTTCATCTAAAGAATTGAACCAAGCAGTATATTCGTCAACAGATAAAAGTGTAACTCCAGACTGATTAGCTAATTTTTCAAGCTCCCCCGGAGCCCATGTAGCCACATTAATACCGCATTTCAGCATCAAATCCTCAAGTTCTTTTACACTTGAAGGCAAATCACCAACATCATAACCTGATTCTTTTAAAGTGTAAAGGACATTATAGATACTTCTAATTGAATCCAAGTAACTGGATCCGATATTTTGCTTACCCGGCGGATAATTATAATAAATTATTGAGATTAATTTATTTTCATTGGATAAATATTTTAAATCCACCCAAGAATCAATTCGATCAGTCAATAATTCAATGTTTCTCTCATAAGGAATATATGTAACAATTCTAGCTCCTGTCAGATTGGAGACATAACTAGACTGGCCTCCGACAAATGTTGCATCGATAATTCCTTGAGTTTCAGCTATTGTAATATGCCACCATTTATCGCTTTTTTCTGTTGTAAGACCAGTTGAACTTAACTCCCACATCTCATTTGAAACATAATCAGAGTGAACCGCTCTAAAAATTGGAACACCAAGTTCTTCAAAAAAATCAATCGCCTTTGAGAAGTTTTCCCCACCAACACCATAGGCTACCATGGAAACAATTGCATCAACATAAGTATCATAATTAGATGAATTTAATAAAAATCCTGATATGTCATTGCCAGCACTAGTCCAAGACTCAACCATAACCCTCAGTTGTTCGGCAGAGCCTCCGGCCGCATAGACCGGAATTACATTATAACCTTTTGATTCCAGTGAGCTAATTATCGAATCGACCGGATGCAACTGTTGAGAAAGAATATACATTGTACTTTCTAAAATTCCTATAGTGCGTGTCCTTGATGAATCAAAATAAGTGGCAACATATTCATCTAGAGAATACCACCTATCACGATAAATTCCATAGTTTTTAGTGCCTGTAAAATTTGGAGGGGCATAAGTGAAATCATAACCCAAATAGTTTAAAGCAAATAAGATCTGATTTTTAAGATTGTCCTTATCATTAATGTCCTTATAAAGGACCAATTGATTAAAGATGTTGTTAAACTTATATCCATAATTGTTAATATAACTGCTAATATCCGTATAGGAATTTCCTCTCTTCGTATTCTTAAAATAATCTATTAACTCCTCATTGGTGTATGATAAAAATATTTTATCATAATTTAAAGTATTGTTTCTAATTAAATTAAGGGAACTGGAACCTGAATTTAGATTACCTGATGGAAGTTCCAATATTAAAAATAATTCCTTGTTGGACAGATTAGGGTATTTTCCTAAAAGATTTGTTAAAACCGAATCCACATCAGTACTTATCCATTCACCAATAAATGCATCAGAAGATGAAAATAAAGAATATAATTCTTCTTCATCCATATCTTTTACTTGCTCCCCGCTTCTTAAAACAATATTGAAACCAGACAAATTTTCTGTATTATAAATATCATCACTTGCGGAGTCTAGAATATTAGTTCCGGGACTATCTGAAATTATAAACAGGGTTTTATTTTGAACATCAGCACTGTCTGAAGCAAGTATCGCTGGCTCTTCATAAACATCATCAGTATTATTTAAATTGTCAGTCTGTGAGGCAAAACTGACTGGTACTAATAATAAAAATGATAATAAAAAGAATATCAAAAACGCCTTTTTATAATTTCTCATTACAATTTCCCTAATTTCCAATATATATTATTTATAAAAAAAGTCTATAATAAATCTTTATATAAAAAGTATTACTAATCATTTAAAAACCATGTGAAAAGTATTACTTGTAAAAAAAAGTTAACATCCATCAAGAATGAAAAAAGTCGCAGGGAAAACAGTAATTTACATCAATGCGACTATGAATCCCTGAATTAGCATTATAAAAAAAATTTCCAAAAATCCAATTCCGATAATATCAATCATTATATTCATGGATTTCAAGATTCGTAAAATAGATTGCAAGATGTACTTTGCATAGTTTTGTTACCAGAATCTTGGATAGGTATCCGGTTTCATAAATACTTTAGATGTATTGACAGCAAATCCTGAATCTGCTTCTAAAATTTCATTGCTTGTTAGCAAGGAATTGCCTGAAGCGACCAATTCACCTTTCAATGTTTCAATGGCAACAATATCATTCTTCTGAATATTGTCGGCCAATTTTGCAATCCCTCCGCAAGCCAGATCTGCACCATGACATATTGCATCCACTGCGGAATCTTTAATTATTATCTTTGGCAGATAATCGGCAGCCCTCTCCATCGGCATGATGGCTTCACGCAAAAACGATTCGTCACCATCTTCAATCCAGAAATGATAAGCGTCAGTAACATCCTGAAGTGTTACCAGATTATTCTTTTCCCTGAATGAACCTACTTGTGTTCTTCTAAGCTCAGCCATATGGGCTCCAACACCTAAAGCCTCTCCAATATTATGGCAATAAGTTCTGACATAAGTTCCGGCTTCACAACCAATTCTGAATAGAACATCCCTGCCCTCAATTTCATAGATTGTGGAATAATAGATGTTACGGGTTCTGAGCTCGCGTTTTACGGCAGACTTTACAGGAGGCAGCTGAAAAATTTTGCCTGTAAATTCAGCAAAAACCTCACGAATTCTTTCCTCATCAACATCATGATGGAATGTCAAAAGACAGACATACTCCTTTGGAGCGGTTAAAAGTAATTGGATAGCTCTGGTTGCATCATTAAGTCCGACAGGCAAAATGCCAGTTACCTTAGGATCTAAAGTTCCGCCATGACCAGATTTTTCCAAATTTAAAATACGTTTAATCCAGGAATCAATTTCATGGGAAGTCGGACCTGAAGGTTTATCCAAATTGATAACGCCTTTAGAAATATAATCATTTATTTCCCTATCCTCAGGTTTGCAACCAAACTCAGGATTTGTAAAACTTTGAGATTTAGTTAGCATGTCAAACTTCATGAAAAAAACCTTAGAAATTATAAAAAAATAGTATAAATAAAAATAATAATGAATAATATAATTTAATTATTCATTTATAAATCAGCTAAAGCTGCTTTGATAGATTCAACATCGCCAGAAACATCGATAGAATCTTCAGTTGGTTCTAAGTGAGCAATGTTACATCTTCTGTTTTTTACAGCTTCACCAACAACTTCCACAAAGTTTTCATCGATAATTTCTACAATTGCACATTTTTCTCCTGCTTCTCTACCAGCAGTTTTAACACATACTCTTCCTACTTCGATTGATGCCATTTATATCACCTTTAATGTTTGAATAATGATTTCTGATACATTTTCAGGGTTGAAAGTACCAGTATTTATAATTATATCATAGATATCCATATTTGAAATGTCAATATTATGGATTTCCATGTATCTTAAAGCTTCACTTTTTTCACGAGTTATAATCTCGCTTTTGGCCACATCAACAGATTTATCTTCTCTATCGGAAATTCTTTTTGATCGAACATCAAAAGGTGTTACCAACCAAACCCTCAAATCAGCATTGTCAACAAAATATGCTGATAGCCTTCCTTCAACAATTAGATTTTCTGCAGATTTAGCCTTTTCAGCTTGCCTTCTATCAATTTCTTTATCAATATCATCATTACCTTCAGCAAATTCACTGAATTCAAGAACACTCATTCCTCTTTCTGCAGCCATTTCTCTGAAAACAAAACCTGCAGAGATATATGGAATATTCAACTTTTCTGAGAGACCCTCAGCAGTAGTAGTTGTTCCAGTTCCAGCCAATCCGCCGATTGTAATTATCATTATTTTCTAGCCTCGTTTTTGAAAAGTTTACGAGCACATTTTGAGCATAAGTACCCACCGTATGGACGGTTAGGTCTTTTAGCAGTTTTGGATAATTTTCCAATTTCATATGGGCGTCCACGAGGAACTCCATGTAACACTGCACCACATTCAGCACAAACATGCTTAGATGGTTTTTTCTTTTTATATCTTAAAACATTTTCTCCGCCAGGAGTGTTTTTATGAACTCTTTTATATGATCTTGATCTAAACCTATTTGCAGGCATTTAATCACCTATAATAATTAATTTAAAAAATATTTAATAATGTGTAATAGCGTATTCAAAATAGAATACTACAATATATCTTTCTCATCATTAATAAATGTATGTTTAAAAGGTTGATTTAGAACCCTTGTTTGAATCCCAAGTATTTTCTTATAATCTGACTCATTCCAAAAGTACAAATCATATACCATAATAACCAACCAATACCATATGGAATTGTTGCCTTACCACCATAAAGGAATCCCCCTATGAAATGCCAAACTGGAGTTAAGGTAACCCAGTACACAGTTTGTGGCAATATGATAACCAAATGATTAATTGCGGATGATCTCATCCAAAAGAATATTAAAATAATTGGAACAAAAGTTACGATCATTGGTTTAAACTGATTGGACATCATTTTACTTTGCCTTTGCATGAGTTCAGGCTGTTTAGCTTGAAGTTCTGCAACTCTTTTTCCATCGCCTTTCTTTTGAGCTTCTCTTAATTCATTCTGGAACTCTTTCATTTCCTTTTGAATATCATTCATCTCATCTTGGTCAACCAAATACTTGTTGGCTACAGTTGTAATTAAAGAAACAATAAATGCAATAATTAAAACAGTCAATGCCGGATTAGCCGGATTCGGATCCATGGCAAGAATCGGATTGAATATTGTATTCAATGCGCCATAGATCATTCCCATTATATCAACCATAATTAATCCCCTATAAATTTAATACATCCACTAATTTTGAAACAGAAGAATTCAAATGATTATCATGATTTGACACTATTTTAACGGTGGCTCCAGTTAAAGTCGCATAAGCCATGGATGTGGCTCTGTTCATTTGTTGATGTAATTCTATTTCTTTAGCTTTTTGAACATCTCTAGAACGTGTATCATCGTTTAATCTTCTATAAATAATTTCATCAGGATTAGCTTCAATTAATATGAAAAGATCAGGTTGTAATTGTTCTAAAACCCAAATTGGCAAACCTGGTAAAAATCCAGATGGTGTATTAATAGTACAATGAGTATCCACAATGACGTTATCATTTTCAGATCTTCTTTTGATTTCTTTAGCAGCTTCCGCTTGAATCTCCTTTTGAGTTTCAGCAGGTAATTTTCTTAAAGAATCCCTATCTTCAACAATTTTATTTTCAATTGCAATTTCAGTCATTATGTCACCATAATTCAAGTGCACATAATCAACTTCTTCAAGTGCTTTGTTAAGCAATGTTGTACTTCCAGAACCTGGAATACCTGTTAATACTACTAATTTCAATTTAATCCCTCACCTTTTGTAAAAAAGATAGCAATAGGAGAAATTAATCTCCTAAGAATTTTCTAAGAAGTGGATTTGAAGACATAAGTTGGTCTTCTGCCATTTCTTCATAAAGTTTATGAAGAATACCTACAGTAAGTAAAACACCAGTACCCCCACCTAAAGCACTGGTTAAATCTGCAAGGAAAGCAATGAGTCCTACATATATACCACTAATAATGGTAAGTGCAGGAATATATTTTTTCAATATTTTATATAACTGACGTTTACTGCTTCTAAAACCTGGTATTTGAATACCTGAGTTATAAAGCTGTTCAGAAATCTTTTTAGCATTTAATCCGCTGATTTCTACCCATAACCATGAGAACAACATACAGAATCCTATAAAGAATATTGCATATACAAGAACATGTACAGGTTCTGTAATGAACATTGATAAATTAGGGGTAGACAATAGCCATGCAAGACCATCAACAGCTTTTCCTTGTTCAATATGACCTAAAATTGGAAAACCGATTTTTTGGAAAATGTTTGTGAATAACGTTACGTTTACAAGTAATGCACTTGTTAAAATAACTGGCATGTTACTTGAGTATACGAATTTCAATGGATATTTACCGACTGCTCCTCTAACTCTTCCGTGACCTCTTACACTACCGTGGGAAATTGGAATTTCCACCCTCATAGCTTCACCATAAAGAACAACCAAGAATACAATGATTGTTGCTAACAATGGAATTAATGTGTAGAAGTTTGGCTTTCCGGCCATTACTGCTTGGATGAATCCTGGAATAATACCAGGAAGTATTCCCTGAGCATTCGGAACGAAATTGAATGTACCTACAATAATTGCTTCACACACACCTGCTGCAATGAACAGACCTATACCACTTCCGAATCCCCATTTGGAAACGACTTCATCAAGATATATAATAACTAATGCACCAATAACCAGTTGAACAATCAACAATAAAGTATATGAACCATTTAAAGGAACAATATTACCAGTTAACACTAAAACAGAAGCCTCAAAAACTGTAAACACAATGGACAATACTTTTTGAGTTGCTTGGAAATGAGATTTATCTTTGTGAGATGATAAATCCAATTCCAAAAGATTGGAACCAACTAACAATTGCAATACAATTGAAGCTGTAACAATAGGACCAATACCTAAAGTAAGTATTGAACCAAAGCTTCCTGCCATTACAGCCCTTAATTGAGCGAATTGGTCGTAAGACCCAGGAGCTACACCATATAACGGAATTTGAGTTAATATAAAATACAATACTAAAACTAGACCTGTCCATTTAAGTTTTTCATTGAAGTCTTCTCTATGAACAGGGGATTTGACTTCAGGAATAAACCTAAATATTGGCTCTAAAACTTCTAGTGCTGACATTTTCTTCCTCTGTAATAAAAATGAAAAAAGCTATAATTCTATAGCTTCTCCTCCTAATTCTTCAATTTTTTCAATTGCAGAAGCTGAGAATTGTGGTGCTGAAATTTTGAAAGCCTTAGTGATTTTACCTTTTGCTAAAACTTTGTCATAACCTAATTCAGTAACATCAATTACAATTGCATCTCCATCTTTAGATGCTTTGCCTTTTGCAATTAAATCTTCAGCTTGTTCTTCTAAGTAACTTAAATTAACAGCATTAATCTTTTTAATCATTTTTTGAGGTCTTTTAAAACCATGTTTACCAAAGTGGTCAGGATCATGAATTACAGTCCAGGTCCAGTGTTGTTTACCCATACCTGCTTTACCTTTTCCACCTTTGTTACCTGCACCTCTACGTTTTTTAGTACAGCCTCCACCATTGGATCTAGAACCTCTTTGTTTGTTAATTTTACGTTTTGTTCTAATCATAATATACACCTGATTTTAAAGCATTCTTATTGCAAGATCTTTAATTTCTTCTCCCCTGTAACCTAAAGATCCACCTTCGTTAATAGATAAACGAATATCTTCATATCCTTTTCTTGGAGGGTGTAAACGGAATACAGGTTTAATACCTACATCAGCTAATTTAACTTCAGAATTAATTAAAGCTTCAGCCAATTCTGCAATACTGTTATAATCAGAATTTTCTGCTACGTACTCATCAGTAACTTTTTTGTTGCCTGGGAGTCTGCCCCTTTTAGTAATAATTTTAGCTAAAAGTTCAGCATCAATTTCTCCCCAAGTGATGTAATCCTTAGCTTTTTGAAGCATACCTTCATAACTAGGATTTTCTTCAACTAAAACTGCATGGCTGATTCTATTAAGTCTTAACATATCTAATGTGTCAGCAGTCTTTTGAATGACACCGGTAGTTCCTCTAATTCTAATAACTAAAAACATAGTAATCACCATCTAGTAGTTTACTCCCATTTTTTTGAGGTCTTCTTTAGTAGCTTTAACTTTACTTAATTCTTTTAAAGCATCGAATACTGCATTAGCAAAGTTAACAGTAGTTTGGGTTTGTCCGAAAGATTGGGACCATACATCTTGAATACCGGCAAGTTTTAAAATGGTTTTACCAACATCACCGATAACCAAACCTACTCCTGCAGGTGCAGGCATTAATGTTACAGTTACACTACTGGTTTTACCTTGTACTTTGAAAGGTACTGTGTGTTCTCTTCCACAAACACAACCCCAATCTCCACAGCCTCTTCTGACTTTAATAATGTTATATTTAGCATTATCAACAGCTTTTCTAATAGCAGGACCTACTTCTTTAGCTTTTCCTTGGCCTAATCCTACATAACCATCTTTGTTACCTACAGCAACAATTACTCTGAAATTAACTTTTCTACCAGATTTATGCATCCTTTGAACCAAGTTTACATCCATTACTTCTTCTTCTAAATCTGGAATTAAGGCATCGACTATTTCTAATTCCATAATTGGAAGACCTTTTTCAAAGATTTCATCGATATCAGTAATGGTTCCATCTTTAACTAATTTACCCATTTTAGTTTTAGGTTCCCATTCATCAATATTAAAACTCATAGTTATTCCTCTGCCT
>NZ_JAZRHE010000139.1:0-10216 GCF_045644645.1 Methanobrevibacter sp. | reverse complement strand
CCATAATCTTTTTACCTTTCAATTTTTTTGTAAAAAAATAGTTTTGAGATTATGATGAGGATAAAATCCTCATCGTTGTATTAAATCGAGTTCAAGTCATGAACTAAACATCATAGATGTTTAATATTAATATTGGCAGTACATATATTTAAACTCTTGCATTTATTATCTTAAATAATTTTTATTTAATCAGTATTTCTATTTTAAATCAATTTTTCATTATTAAATCAATTTTATACAACTAATTTCTATTTAATTTAAATAAAAAGTAATTTATATCTTTATTTCTAAATGCTAAAAAATTTTGTATTAAATCGAGGTATGATTGAAATGAAAATTGAGATCGTATACTTATTTAGGAGGTCAAGTCATGTTAGAAGATTATTTTGTGGCTTTAGCATATCTTGTTTTAGCCATATATTATCTTCACTTGGCCATGTCAGCATGATGTAGTTAAGAGTTAATAGTTGAATTCAGTTAGTAGTTTATGGATGATTTTAGAAGTTCTAATTGACAGTTTTTCTCGGCATTCATAATTCAGCTATTAACTGATAAAAAACTTCATATGTTGTCATGTAAATATAATTATCTAGAATTATTTTTTTTGATATCATGAACATTTCCAATTTATTTAAAACTCCTGAAGGTTATTTATATTCAAATAGGGCATTGCTCGCATTATTCATTCCACTTTTGATAGAATATTCTCTGGAGTTCTTTGTGGGATTTGCAGATTCGGTGATGGTTGCCTCATTGGGTGAGGCTGCGATTTCGGGAGTTTCATTGGTTGACTTTTTGGTTCAGCTTCTTATCTTTTCCTTTTCTGCTCTTGCAACCGGTGGGGCGGTTGTGGCCGGTCAGTATCTGGGAGATAAAAAAATTGACAAGGCACGAAACTCCGCAACACAACTTGTCTGGTTTTCAGCTATTTTATCTACGATTCTGATGATTACAGTAATCTTTTTGAGGCATTTTTTAATCGGACTTCTTTTTGGTCAGATTGAAGCGGACGTTTGGGCTAATGCTGATATTTATTTATATATTGTGGCATTGTCAATTCCATTTTTGGCTATTTACAATGCGGGTGCAGCCATTTTTAGAACAACAAATAATGCAGCCATGCCAATGAACATATTGCTTGTCTGTGATGTCTTGAATGTTGTTGGCAATGCAATTTGCATCTATTATTTGGGATGGGATGTTCGCGGAGTGGCTATTCCAACAGTAATTGCAAGGCTTTTGTCAGCCGTTTTGATTCTGTACTTTATTTCAGATGATGATTATAAACTGCACATTAAAAAGACTTTAAAACATAAATTTGACTTTAGTTTACTTAAGAAAGTACTGCAGATAGGCATTCCGTATGGAGTTGAAAACGGACTGTTCCAGTTAGGTAGAATTTTGGTTTTAAGCATCGTTTCAACATTCGGAACAATGGCAATAGCTGCAAACTCAGTTGGATATGCAATCGGTATATTTTCAGTTCTGCCGGGTTTTGCAATCAATTTGGGTTTGACTGCAGTGATATCAAACTGTGTCGGTGCCAATGACTATGAACAGGCAAGATATTACAATAAGAAGTGTTTGGTCATAGTGGTCATTTCACATATTATCATAAATCTGCTGATTTTTGCAGGTTTGCCTTTAATATTAGGTATCTACAACCTTTCCGCTCAAACAGCGGCAATGACAACCGAAATGGTGATCTGGCACGGCATATTCGCAATCATAATCTGGCCGGCATCCTTCACGTTGCCGTCAACATTCAGGGGTGCGGGAGATTCAAAATCAGTAATGTACATCAGTCTGGCAGTGATGTTCATATGCAGAATCGGATTATCCTATGTCATTGCAGATTGGATGGGAATTGGGGTATTCGGAACTTGGATAGCGATGTTCATCGACTGGTATGTGCGTGCCGGAATTTATGTTTACAGATATTTCTCAAACAAATGGACACAATACAGGGTGGTTTAATGACAGAAATAGCATACAAAGAGATTCATGAATTTGAAAAAGGCGATTTGCAGGATTTGTTCTTGTCTGTCGAATGGTCTTCAGGACATTTTCCGGATAAGCTTCAAATTGCAATGAGGAACTTTGAAACGGTAATCTCCGCATGGGATGGAGATAAATTGGTGGGCATGATTTGTGCAATGGATGATGGAATAATGACCGCATATGTTCATTATCTGTTGGTAAGGCCCGACTATCAGGACAAGGGAATAGGAAAACATTTAGTCAATAAAGTAAAAGATATCTATAATGACTATTTGAGAATAGTCGTTGTCGGATACGATGAGGAGATTGGCTTTTATGAAAGTTGCGGATTTGAAAAGGCAGATGATGCAAGTCCGCTGTTCATAACTGATCTATGGACTTAAGAGGTGCTTAAAATGATTGAAAACGAAGACATATGCAATAAGGTCGCCAGTACAGAGAATTTAAACGATGCACACTTCAAAGTAATTGTGGACAATCAGAATCTGATTTTAAAAAATCAAGGAATACTTTCAAAACAGATAGAAGAGATTAACCTAAAATTAGATAAATTGTTGGAATAGGTGCTTTATGGTATTGTTCAGAGGAGACGTTAAGTGTAAAAGCTTACAGAGGAGAACATCAATTAGCGTGATACTGCCTTCGGATAATCTTCATTTCCTGCAGGATAGAGAAGAGATAGTGCCGCAGCCATATAAAACATTGTATCTGCTTCATGGATTGTATGGCAGTGATGACATATTCCTTGCAAACACTTCCATTCAGAAATTTGCAGAAGATTCTGGAATAGCTATCGTAATTCCATGTGGGGAGAACAGCTTTTATGTTGACCATGAAAGGTCTCACAGACTTTATGGGGAATTTGTTGGTCAGGAGCTTTTGGATATTACAAGGAACATCTTTCCGTTATCTGATAAGAGGGAGGATACATTCATTGCTGGATTTTCAATGGGAGGTTATGGAGCCATTAGAAACGGCTTAAAATACTGTCAGAACTTCTCAAAAATTGGAATGATTTCAGCTGCATTAATAACGGAGGATATTGTTGATTACACTGATGATGATAACGTTTTGCGCTCCAGAGATTTTTATGAATCCGTCTTTGGGGATTTGAATGAAATCAAAAACTCGGATAAAGATCCTAAATATCTGATTGAAAACTGTGAGAATATTCCGGACATATTTATGGCATGCGGTGATAATGATTTTTTGATTGAAAAGAATATTGATTTTTATGAATACTTGAAGTCAAAAAATATTGATGCGGAGTTTGTTCGGGCTTCCGGCGAACACACTTGGGAATTTTGTGATAGATACATTAAAGAATTCATTAAAACATTGTAGGTGGATAAAATGAGGTGTCCAAATTGTGGTAATGAGTTGGATGAGGATAATTACTGTGATGAATGCTTTGAGTTTTTTGAAGATTCGGATGACGGATTTGGTAATTATGAAGAGGAGCAGGATTATGATTCCATGGTGAATGATGGCAGCAATATTTGCCTAAACTGTACTTTTTGGAGTGTAAGTCCTTATGGGGCTTCTCATGGAATGGTCTGCAGAAAAGGACAATTGCCTTACGGGCCTGATGATTCATGCGGGTTATTTGTCCAGCAGCACAATTTTGCAAACTATGGTGCTGAAGGCCAATTCCAATTCGATGAAACGGATAGGGCCATTAAGAACAAATTAAATTATTGGAAAAATAATAGATTTTGACTCTGTTTATAAACTAAATTAAATTTTTATATATCATGAAAATCTAAAATTATAATGTAAATTTTATTTATGGAGAGGATTTTTCTGACAAAATATATAATTATAACTGGTGGGGTAGTTAGTTCCATAGGTAAAGGTATCACATCTGCATCTATGGGAAGAATTTTAAGATCATACGGTTTAAAGGTTTCAGCTATTAAAATAGACCCTTATTTAAACTGGGATTCCGGAACACTCAATCCATATCAACATGGTGAGGTATATGTGACTCACGATGGTATGGAAACAGACTTGGACCTTGGTCACTATGAAAGATTTTTGGATGTTGAACTTGATGGTTTGGCCAATATCACTACCGGTAAAGTTTATGAATCTGTCATTGCCAAAGAAAGGGAAGGGGGATACCTGGGCGAATGTGTGCAAGTTATTCCTCATATCACTAATCGTATAAAAGAAATGATTAGGGAAAACTCTGAAAGTGCAGATTATGATGTTGTTTTAGTTGAACTTGGCGGTACTGTTGGAGACATTGAAAGCCAACCTTTCCTTGAAGCATTAAGACAACTCAGAAATGAGGAAGGAAGAGAAAACGTCATGTTTGTCCATGTTACATTTATTCCCTACCTAAATGCAGCTGGAGAATTCAAAACAAAACCAACTCAACACTCTACAAAAGAATTGAGAAGTGTCGGTATAAATCCTGATGTTATTGTATGCAGATCACAAGAGCACATTGATGATGCACTTTTAGCCAAAGTCGCTCATTTCTGTGATGTAAATCGAAATGCAGTGGTAAACACTCCTGATGCAGGTACAATCTATGAAGTGCCTTTGGTTCTGGAAGATAACAATATCGGTGAATTAATTGTGGACAGAATTGGTTTGGATATTGAACCGGATTCTTCAAAATTGGATGAATGGAGAAAAATTGTCGAATCTCTTAGAATAACTAATCCTGAAGTAACCATAGGTATTGTGGGCAAATATGTGGAGCTTGAGGATTCATATATAAGCATTAGGGAATCATTACTTCATGCAGCAGCAAACATTGGTGTTAAGGCCAATATTAAATTTTTAAGTTCCGATGTTGAATCATTGGATGAAGACGAGTTAAAGGAACTGGACGGTATTTTGATTCCTGGCGGATTTGGAGAAAGAGGTTTTGAAGGCAAGTTAGATGCAATTGACTATGCAATTGAAAACAATGTGCCTTTATTTGGAATTTGTCTTGGAATGCAATCCATGGTTACCCAATTTGCAAGAAGAAACGGTTATCCAAATGCAAACAGTTCCGAATTTGATGACGATTTGGAATTCCCGGTTATTGACATGATGGAGGAGCAAAAGAAAATCAAAAATATGGGAGGAACTATGCGTTTGGGTTCATATGATTGTAAAATCATTGAAGGAACCAAAACCCATGATGCTTATGGTGAAATTGATATTGAGGAACGTCACAGACACAGATATGAATTTAACAATGATTACAGAAAAGATTTACAGGATAAAGGTTTAATAATTTCCGGTACTAGTCCTGATGATTTCTTAGTGGAAATTGTTGAATTACCAAATCACCCATGGGCTATTGGTTGTCAATTCCATCCAGAATTTAAATCAAGACCTAATAGGCCTCATCCATTATTCAAATCATTTTTAGAAGCTATTTATGAGTTTTCTAAAAATTAATTTTTTCTTTTTTCATATAATTTTACATTTTAAAACAATTTTACGAGCTTATTTTCTATCTAATTAATATTATAGTTTGTATTATACTATAATTATGAATTTTAGTGTAATATTTCTACTACAAATAACAATTACAGTGCTATTTTGTATTTTGGCTGCAATTTTTGATGTTAAAAAGGGTATTGTTCCGAATTCGTTAACTAAAAATCTTCTGCTTTTTGGTCTCATTTCAAACGTTCTTTTGGCAATTTTTTCATCTAACATTAAATATATTTTAGCTTCAATTATTTCAGTAGTTATTACTTATACTATAACTTATCTGATGTGGCAATTGAATATTTGGGGTGGTGGTGATGTTAAATTATTCACAGGCATTGCTTCAGTAATACCCTTTGGTATAAATTTGGAATTCTTGAACATTTTTCCAGTGCTGTCAATATATCCGTTTTCTTTTAGTGTTGTAATAAACAGCATCCTGGTTTCATTTCCGTTCCTGGTAATTTTCCTTATTCATCTAATTATTAAAAATAATGTATTCGAAAGAAATTCTGATTTGTTGTTGAATGTATTTAATTTTGAAACTTTAAAATATCTTATTGAATCGACCCTTAATAAGTGGGTGTCTGTTGAAGATATTAAAGAAGGAACAATTGTAAATGAATATTATTTCAACAATGAGCATATATCTGAATTAATAAATGAAATTGATGGGAATCTAAAGATTTATAAAAGTGATGATGAAGAGTTCAGGTTCTATTTTAAATCTCAAAGCGCTGGAGGAATCACTGAAAAAGAGATGTATCTGTTAAGGATAATGAGTGCTCAGGGATTCATATCAGACAAGCTATCGGTTAAAATAGCATTTCCTTTTGCTCCTGCAATTCTTTTTGGGTTAATGATTGCAATCAGTTACGGTGATATTATGATGCTGTTTACAAAAAACATTATTCTGGTGATTTAATTGATTAAAGACAATGAGGGTCAAGTTTCATTCGAATATTTGTTGATATTTGCAATTTCGCTGATTATCTTAATTGTTTTTACAATGCCTCTGCTAAATCAGACTATTGAAACTACATTTGATGTTTCAGATTCTATAAAAGTGAAGGATGATTTGTCTAAAATTGCATTATCGGTAAATAGCGTTTATGGTGAAGGCCAAGGATCAAAACAAACGGTAAATATTAATTCTGTGAAACCCCTTAAGGTTAATGTTGCAAGTAATTATTTATCATGTAATTTAAAGCTTAAAGATAATAAAAATAAGTTAATTAAGGTCCCATGCAAGTCAAATTTGAAATCATCTTCAATCAATGTTGAAAAAGGTGGGTGTAGTATAGTTGTAGAATGGCCGGTGGGCAGTGAAAGGATGGTAATTTACTGATTATTTCAGCAAAAGTTATTTTAATGTAGTAATTTAAAATATTATCTATATTATTTAAATGGTGTGATTTATGGACATTATAACTACAATTATTTATATCGCTTTATTTATTATAATGATGATATTTGTCTTTTCCATAGGTATGCTTAAGACATATATGCCAAAAAAGGAAGTTCTTTTAGTACTTCTTGTGGCTTTTTTAATAGGATCAATTGGCGGAGCATTTTTCCTAGAACCGATTTATAAAGAAGTGCCTTCTGTTATGAAGGTAGTCGAAAGGAACATGCCTAATACGGATGAGACTTTATATTTGGATTTATCTTCTTCCATTGATTTAAATGAGCTGTATCAGAATTTATCTAATACGGAGGGTTTTAAATCTTATGATGAGGAAAGCATCACGATTCCTTTGTGGAAGTTTTCGGATATGGAACAATCGTATTTTGAAAGGATAGTTGGAAATATCGATTCTCATTATGGAAATTATACTGTTAACCAATCCGGTACAATTACCATAGAACTTAAGGACAACTATACTGCAACCCAGGCTTTAAAATCTTTTTCAGACTGGTATAAATTGGTTTATGGTACTTCATTGTCCTATGCCAAGGTTCATTCCAAACTGGTAATAGACTCCTATAACTATGATGAATTCCAACAAAATTTACTTCAAAGGGGTATTGTTGCCAGTGCATTAGAAGGACCGATACAAAATGATTTAAACTCCACTTCCACTGGAACTATTTCCAATACCTATTTTGTATTAATTACTGGTATTATTGGAGTCATTGTTGCATTGATGGGAATTTATGTAGATTCTGTTGTTGTTTACTATAGAAGATTTAAAAAATTCATGCAAACTAAACGCAAACGGTAGAGTCTATGAATGTCGCTGTTTTATTTTCAGGTGGAAAGGATAGTACAATGGCTTTGTATTATGCTTTAAAAAAGAAAGAAGATGTCAGATATCTTCTTTCTATGAAATCTGTTAATGATGAATCATACATGTTTCATGTTCCAAACATTCATGTCACTGATTTGCTTGCAGAGGCACTCGATATTCCGATAGTTTCCGCTGTGACTCAAGGCGTTAAAGAAGAGGAACTCCAAGATTTGAAAGAGGAGTTTGAAAATCTCAAGGGTTTGGGTGTTGAAGCCATATACACAGGTGCACTCTATTCAGTTTATCAAAAATCAAGAATCGAAAAATTGGGTTCGCAAGTCGGACTAAAGATAATCTCCCCATATTGGCATGTCGATGAACTTGAATATATGAGGGAAATTGTTTCCTTAGGTTTTGAAATAATCATTTCTGGTGTTGCAGCTTGGGGGCTGGATGAATCATGGTTAGGGCGAGTCATTGACGATAAGGCTATTGATGAATTAGTAAAAATCAATGAAAAGTACCAGGTTAACATTGCTTTTGAAGGCGGTGAAGCTGAAACGTTGGCTATTGACGGACCCATATTCAAAAAGAGACTTAAGATTTTAAAAGATAGAAAAGAATGGCATCTTGACAGTGGGGTTTATATCATTGAAGATGCAATTCTTGAAGAAAAATAGTTAGAAATCTATTTCATCAAAACATTCTTCTATTTTTTTGATATAGCTTTCTAGATTACTTTCATTAATAATTATTTTATCCGAGAGGGCTATTACATTACCAAGGCCAAACCCTAATTCCCTATAATCCCTTTCAATGAAGTCATTATAATCCTGAGGATCGTCTTCTCTCATCCTGTTTTTTAATCTTTCAAATCGGGTGGAGGGATTTGTAAATGCTGAGACTATCATGAAGTTCTCGAAGTTTTCCTTAAACATTTCAACCTCATGATGACTTCTTATTCCTTCAACAACAATCTTTTCATGACCCTCTTTTTGGAGGTTTTTAATTTTTTGAATTGTCAACTCGGAGACAATATACTGGCCGTGCTCTTTTCTTAAGTTCACTGCTGTTTCGCCGGTAGTTTCTCCTCTTTTTTTTGCTTCTTCTCGTATAATATCACCCATACTTACAATAAGGGCTCCTTTTTCAATAGCCTTATCTGAAACAAAACTTTTTCCAGACCCGGGCATTCCTGAAATTCCGATTACTCTCATCATATTCACTCTTCTAATTTAATTTGTTTTAAAGATTCTTTTAAGTTTTCTTCATTGTCGAATTCATTGACCATATCCATTAGGAATTTTTTGTCCTGTGTCTTTAAATCTTCAGCAATTTTAGTCATAAATGGAATGGCTCTTACGATGTTGTCCATAATTGATATGTCAGACATTTTTGAAGTCCTGGAAAGAGGATTCAAGTCTATTGTAATTATGTTTTTACCAGCTTTTTTTAGTATTTCTGCTCTGTCACCATCTTCAAGTGGAATTAAGATGGTGTCTGCGGTGTAGATTCCAGTTTTACTTGCTGAAGACCTATTGTTTTTAATTTCATTGATATATTCGATATCATCATCTAGAGAACCGAGTATATCCTTATAACCGTGATCCTTGTATAATTTTGTTATCAGTCTCACTCTTTCATCTGTTCTATAGAACAAATTAATTTCTATTTTTGCATCGATTGCTTTTGCCAGATCTATTATTTCATCGATTGCAAGGGCAGTAGCATTTCCATTAACTGAAATGACAGGATTATTGGACAGGAGTAATGCTGCAACGGCAACATACATCGCTCTTTTGGCAGGATGGGTGGTTTTTTCCCCAATCAAATAATCAAATGCTTCGCCCCTGCCATGAGCTATCATTCCAGAGTCTGCCAAATAGCCTTTTTCTGCCGCTTTAACAATTTTGTCTCTTAAAAGTAATGATTCGTAACGTGGATGTGATTTGGGTATCATTTTAATGTCTCCTTATTTTAAATCGATTTTCATTTGAGCCAAGTATCCTAAAAATGTTGTTATTAATAAAGTTAAAGTAATCATTGAAAAGAGGTGATATAAGTAATTGTCAAAAATCACACTCGGGTAACCTAGAACAATAAAAAATATGTAATCCAGCAATATATCTATTATAATAAATACTATTCCCGCGAGCACTCCTTCGACTACCTCATTTGTTTCAATATTTCTGATGTAGATTATTCCAAAAAATCCTGTTACAATAATTATGACTAAAGGAATAGCAACCTGGTTGTATGGAATAAATTTAATTAAAATCGGATTAAGAATCTCTGAGAAGAAATATGTTAGAAACCATATGAGTATTCCAAATGTAACGGCTAATTTAATTTTCATATTTTTAAACCTTAAAATAACTATCAATATTATTTTGATTGAAAAATATTAAATACTTTTCTAAATTGCTTATAGTTTGTAATTATCTGATTTAAAAAAAAGTTTTGGGATGGTTAGGTAAATAATTATTAATAATTACCTACCTAACAACTTGTTTTTACAAGCTTTTAGAGAAATGAATTTTAAA
>NZ_JAZRHE010000138.1:0-11301 GCF_045644645.1 Methanobrevibacter sp. | reverse complement strand
TTTCCTTTGATAATATCCATTTATACCACTAATAAGAATAGATTAAATTATAAAAAATTTTGAAGTATTCGGGAAGCCCCAAATACAAAATAAGTTTTTTGGTGATTTGAAAATTAAATTATTTTTGTTTTAAAGGTTGAGCAAACTCTTGTTCTACACTTTGACGATACTTTGAATTCATAGTGCAGAACGGTATAATCCTGCCGTCAGGAGTTGCATAATGAATAACACATTTTTTAACCCTGTCAACATCAAAGTTGAATGGGTCCATGAAGTGCATGCATGAAATAAGCATCGCATCTTTAGAGAAATCTCCTAACGCTTCATAATCTCCTTTAGCAAATACATTTACTAAGATTTTGACAATGTCCAAATCTTCAGGAGTTCTGCTGGGGTGAACCATTTTAGGGAGGTTTCCAGTTAAACCAGCTAAAACCCTCTTATGAGAACCGAATTTGCCCCTTTCAAGTTTTTCATTATATTCAGTCAACTTCTTGAATAGATCTTCAACATCAATGAAATCTGTGATTGGAATTAACTTATCCTTACCATCACCCTCTGTTTTTTCTCTAAACACATAAGTTGCAATTCCGCAATGTTGGTGGCAATTTAGAGTTACTTTCGGTGAATCTTCACCATTCAAACGGGAAATGACTTCCGCAATAGGTTCAACAAAGGAAGGAGGGTAGAATGAAGAAGTAGGAACCTGTCCATCAGTTTCATCTTCAATGATTCTGACAAAATCAGGAATGGTGATTCTTTGCTCTTCCACCTCATCGGCAGGAGTTCTTCCAGCAAATGATACCGGTTGGAAGTTGACTCCATAAATAATGTCATTATTGTCAAATGCGAATTTAATTATCTCACCAACCTGGTGATCATTGATTCCTTTAATCAGTGTCGGAACCAATACAACCCCTAACCCTGCTTTCCTGCAGTTTTCAATAGCATCTAATTTATATGGAAGTAAATCTTTACCCCTGTTGTTAATGTATGGTTCAGAAGTTACACCGTCAAATGCCAAATAGATTGTATTACATCCTGCTGCTTTTAAATCTTTAGCCAATTCTTCTTTTCTAGCCAATCTTAAACCATTTGTAGCTATTTGAACATGAGTAAAACCTTCTTCTTTTGCCATTTCAACAAGCTCGACAATGTCTTTTCTAACGGTAGGCTCACCACCGGCATATTGGATGGCCAGACATGGATGAGGCTTCAGATTCCTTAAATTTTTAAGCATCTGCCTTATCTCATCTTGTGAAGGCTCATATTTATATCCTGCAGCTGCTGCATTAGCAAAACAAACAGGGCATCTTAAGTTGCATCTATTAGTTACATCAATTAATCCCAGAACAGTTGAAGTTTCGTGTTTTGAACATAACCCGCAGTTGTCAGGACAGCTTGTCATGTCCTCAACAGAAGGGTTTTCAACGGAGGTAATTGATGGGATAAATTCTTCAGCCCTTTTATATAATTCATAATCTCCCCAGTATGTGTTTATGAACTCCCCATGCTCATCGCAGGTTTTCTTAATGAAGACTTTACCATCTTCACTGAAAACTTCAGCATCAAGAGTCTTTCCACACTCCGGGCATAAACTTTTTGTATTTTTTATCTTCAATCAAATCACCCTCTACTAACAATAAAACATCATTAGTACAAACTTACATAATATTATATATTTAACTTAATTTAATATTTAAACTTAATTAATATATACTAGTTAGAATATAATTTATATACAAAGATAATGGAGTAATGATTAATGAATATTGATATCCAGATGTTTTTAATTGCATGTGTCACAACACTCTATTTCATACTTCCGGCATACTTTTCAAACGGCAGCGGATTGCTCTTTGGAGGAGGAATGCCTGTTGACTTTGGAAAATCCGATAGTGCGGGGAATCGTTGGATTGGCGACGGCGTAACATGGAGAGGTTTAATAGCAGGAACCCTCGTCGGAACTTTAACCGGTGCAATACAAGGGTATTTCGGTCCAGGATTGATAGAAACATTTGGTCAATACATCATAACCCCAATAGCTACCGATTTATACTCAGGAATACAAATTGGATTTCTACTTGGATTTGGAGCTCTTTTAGGAGATGCTATAGGCAGTTTTATAAAAAGAAGACTTGGAATTGGCCGTGGAAAACCGGCTCCATTATTAGACCAGTTAGATTTCATAATAGTTGCATTAATCATGGTGTCATTAGTTGTTGAACTAAACTGGATATGCATAATCTTAGCCATTATCCTAACGTTATTTTTCCATTTGCTGACAAACACCTGCGCTTATTTGCTTGGCCTTAAAGATGTCTGGTATTAGTTCAGATACCTGTTCATCATTACCGCAGTTCCCACTGCAGGTGCAACAACACATTCTTCGTCAGTTAAGATATCACCCATGGATTTGACTTCCAAACCTAAAAGCTCTGCTGCAGGCTTATCCAAAATATCCTTTCCAAGACCGGTTACAACAATCAAATCCAATTTTTGAGTTTCCCAAACTTGTTTTAGGCCATCAGCAATTTGTTCAACTTGTTTTTGATGAATGAATTTAGACATTTCAACAATATCATCCATGCTTAGCATTTCTAAATCCGCACACACAACACGGGCAATCCTTTTAGCACAGTCAATCTTTGATTTGGATTCACCGTCAAAAGTATCGCAAACATAATCATCCTGACTTATTAAGTCTAAAACAGTATAGACATCAGCAGTCTGTGCAAACAGCTCACTAGCAACTCTGTATTCTTTTCCATTCAGTTCAACCTTATCCAGAAAACTGGCCAGGTTAGTTCTTAATGTTCCAGTATAGACCAGCTCCCCTGTTGCAGACCTGTCAAAATCAGATTTGCCGATAGCGCATTCCACACCATCCTTAATCGGTATGATGTCGGTTGTAGTGCTGCCGGTGTCAATGAAAATACAATTATCAGAAATAAGGGTTGCAATTTGGGCTGTAGCTATCCAGTTAGCGGCTGCTGCCTTGAGAGGAGTTTCCTGAATTTCGGCTTTTGACAACATTCCATCAATACCAACATAAGCTATCGGGCATGGAAATGTATCTTCGCATTTTTTAACTACATCTAAAACTCCGTCTTTTTTAGTATCATATGCATCAACGAGTTCTGCAGTCATTGAAATTCCAACAGCATCAATTTCAGATAAAGGACATATATTTTCAATCAATTCAACTAAAACACCTGATAAATCATCATTGTTGCTCCACATAGGAAGATAAGCAAAATCAACTTCAATGTTTCTGATTTCATCACCATCAAAGTCAATAACCGCCAAATCAGTATTAGCTCCGCCAATATCAAAACCAGCTATTTTCATCCTATATTCTCCTAATTACCATATTATCTCCGGATTTCTTAAATTCAACTTTTCCATCCAAAGAATTATCTATCCCAGCAATATCCATTCTTTCATCGATCAAATCAATTATTGATTTTCCAATGTTAATATTGGCAATCTGTTTTAGTCCGACATAGGGAGTTGTGAATCTTGAATTGATTTCTAAAAGATATACAGAGTAAATGTCCTTTTCATCAGCATTAATAATTAAATCAACACCAACGAAACCCCTCAAACCATCAATGGCTTCAACTGCTTTTGCAGCTATCTCAAATGCCTCATCCTTGTATTCGCTTTCAAATGGCAATTCTCCACCAACATAAGTTCCCTTATCATCCTTAAGAGTTACAAATTGTTTATTTAAACTTAATGGAACAGCATTTTTACCATCAGATATTAAACTGACGCTTATATCAGTCCCATCTATGAATTCCTGAACTATAACTCTGGAACCCGGTTTGAATATCTTATCCAAATCCAAAGTTAGATCTTCGATTTTTTCAATTATGACAATATCTTCACAATCCACACCCATCAAAGGTTTTATGATAAGTTTTAATGGTGTCAATGGGTCTTCCGCTTGCCATTTTTCATGCAGGTTTTCAATTGCCCTTTTCCAATATCCTTTGGAATCTATCTTAAACCTAAATGTTCTCGGTTGCGGAACAATATTTGAAAGTGCCTCATAAGTCTCTGATTTATCAGAAGATATTAAACAGGCATCACTTGATGAATTATAGATTTTTACACCATTCTCCTCTAAAATTTTTGTGATGTTGTAAAGGTTGTTGTTGTTTTCTGCAGCTATGAAAATAGCATTGTTGAAATTTGCTGCATTGTCTTTAAGCCAATCTATTATATCAACATCTATTAAAATCGGATTGACATTATCATAATCTCTAACAGCACTTTCATAAGATTCATTAATGACCAAATCTATGTTAAAGTCAGATAAATCATCTAAAAGTGCAAAAACCAAAGCTTCCGCTTCTGATATGATACATTTATCTTTTTCACCGGAAGCCGTGAAATATTCGAATACCAAAATGGAATCATTCTCTTGAATCATAAGTAACACACATATCCTTTATATTTAAGTCATCAGCTGGAAATACCATTTTATCCCCATCAAATGCCATTTGAACCAAGGCGTTTTCCTTTTGCTCGAATTCACTGACAGTGATGTCTTCACTAATTTTAGCCATTTTTCTTGTAAATGAACCCATAATATCTTCAGGAGCAGTGATGTTAAGTAATCCACGGTTATAGAAATCTTCGATTGCATCAACTGTTAACTTTGCTGAATCCCCCATTCCATATGGATTTGGAGCGTTTTTCATTTTTTCGGCAAAATCTTCATCGTTTAATATTTTTTTGGCATTTTCCAGGATTACCTCTTTATCAGACCCTACAAGAATATTTCCTCCTGCGGTTACTGTTTCTGGCCTTTCGGTATTGTATCTTAAAGTTAAGGCAGGAACATTTAGAGTGATTGCCTCTTCCTGAAGGCCGCCGGAGTCTGTTAATATTAAAGTGGAAGCGGAAGTAAGTTGCAGGAAATCCAAGTATCCCAATGGTTTTATAATATGAACATGATCAAGACCGTTCAATTCATCAAACAAACCGAAATTTTGAAGAGTGTTTTTTGTTCTTGGATGAATCGGGAAAATAATATTCATATCACTTAATTCTTTCAATGCTTCGATGATATTGGTGACTCTCTGTTTGTCATCCACGTTTTCCGCCCTGTGCATTGTTAAAGTCAAAATGTTATCCATATTCTCAATGTCAAGCGCAGCTAAAGATTCCTCTTCAAAACCTCTCTTTTTAGCTATTTCCAAGTGTCTGAAACATGCATCCACCACTGTGTTTCCAGTTATGAACATATTTTTTCTGGAAAATCCTTCAGCCAAAAGGTTGATTGCAGATTCCTCAGTTGGAATAAAATACATTGTTGAGCAAACATCAGCCACACGCCTGTTCACTTCTTCAGGCATTGTCATATCAAATGACCTGAGACCCGCTTCAACATGGCCAATTGCAATATGCAGTTTAGAAGCCACGGCAGCGCCCGCAAGCACTGCATTGGTATCGCCCTGCAAAAGCACAATATCAGGTTTTTCCTCAAGCAGAACCTCTTCAATTCCCTTCATCATCAAACCGGTTTGCCTACCATGAGTGCCTGAACCGACTTGAATATTATAATCCGGAGCAGGAATTTCCAAATCCCTGAAGAAATTATCAGACATTTCCTCATCATAATGCTGACCGGTATGCAGAATAATCTGGTCAATGCCTCTCTTTGAAATCTCATCAATAATAGGGGCCATCTTAATGATTTCCGGCCTTGTCCCCAAAACAGTCGCTATTTTCATAATCATCACTCACATATTATGTTTGTTAAAAATACTTTAAAAGATTTTACAAAAAATAAGAAATAATGAAAATCTCTACTTCCATTATTTGAATATGACACTATTGCTTGGAATGATGCTTCCAAATATCAATGATCCAAATACAAGACCAAAAGCTGTGCAAACTCCAGTCATTGCAACATTAAGGAGAAATGCTTCCACAATTTCAAATATAGAAATTTTTTCATCACCCCTGATGGCAGCCAATATTGCTGAAAATGCCGGCGCCACAGTTAGAACTAACGAAAAAGCAAGTATAAATGAAATTGCCTTCATCCATAAATCTGAATCGCTATTGTGTGTAGCCAGGTATAGACCCAAAGCCAAGCCAACAAAGATGCATATTATAGAAAATTTATCAAAAACCGTATAAACCCTACCCATTGGAATACCTCATATTAATATTGGCATAAATCATTTAAACTTTTTACCATTGATTCACGAATTGCATATCTCTTTTGCAAGTTGGTTAAAGAATCGATTAAATCACGTCTAAATCGCTCACAGGCATAATCATCATATGTGAATTTAATTCCATCGTATTCGATGTCCATTAAAATAAGATATTCGGCTTCCATGACTTTAATATAGGCTCTTGGTTCATCTTCTGTTGGATTCAATAACCTTTCAACTTCATCCAAATCCATTTTTCCAATAGCCACATCAACAAAAACCCTCATCATCTTTCTGACCATATTCCATAAGAATGATTCGCCATAAATGTCAACAAAGATTGGGGAGATTGTCTCATGCAAGTTTGGAAACTCCTTTTTGTGATAATCCTCCAAATCGACTTTTGTAACTTTGATATCATCGATTGTCCTAGTCGTTGTCTTTTGAAAGCGCTTTGTGAAATTGGTGAAATTGTGTGTTCCCTTAAAGATTTCGGCAACTTCCCGAAGTTTGTCAACATCCAAATCCTGGAACAGCATATAGCGATAATGTCTCATTTGAGCATATCTCGGTTTAAAAGCATACCTTACAGGAGCGCTAGCTAAAATCTGGATGTCATCCGGCAAGGAATTATTAATCTCATTTACACGGACTTCCTTTTCGGACTGAAAGCTTATCACATTGCTTAAGCTGTGCACTCCAGCATCGGTCCTGCCAGCTATCCTGAATCTGGACTTTTTCAAATCATCAATGTAGTCGAGCTTGCGCAGATGGTAAATCAGCTCCTCTTCGACTGTCCTTAGGTCAGGCTGCCTTTGAAAGCCATGAAAATTAGTTCCGATATATCCGATTTTTAGTGCCGTTCGCTTCATCAATAATAATTTTAAGTATAATATAAAATAAGCTTTTAGGAAAAATACCCTAAACCAGATTTTTAATCATATGGGTAGTTTCATCATAGTCATCCTCTTCCACGGTTATCTCATAGCCAATGGATTTCCAAAATGGTATTGCCGCTTCAAGATATCTGTGGGTATTCAAATAAATTCGTTTATAACCTTCATTTCTGGCGAAGTTTTCAATGGATTCAATGAGAATGCGTGCAAGACCATTTCTCCTATACTCTTCATCTACCATCAATCTCCAGATACTTGCAGTATCATCTTTAGAGTAGATGTCTTTAAAAAATTCGTAGTCTTTGTCGTATCCTCTAACAGCGGCTGTTGCAACTATATTATCATCATCCAATGTAATAAATAGAGTATTTCTCTTGGGCAAAACATAATACTCTTTTAAACCATCGATATCATAATGAAACTCCGGCATTGGACCAATTCCATATTCTTTCTTGATTTGATCATATAAAAAATCTTTTACAGCCAAAATCTCAAAATCGTCATCTTTAATTTCTCTAATGATTATGTTCATAATATATCCCCATTTTAAAAAAAAGAAAGAGAAATGTTAATATTTCTCTTATTCTTGAGCAGTTTCAGGATTGAGCAGTTTTTCAACGTTTTCCCCAATAAAGTCAAATAGCAATACAACAATCAATAAGCACATACCAGGGTAGAATGCCAACCACCAGTATCCAGATGATAAGTAATGCATTGATTCAGCCAATATCACACCAATTGCAGGTTCATGAGGTGGTAAACCGAATCCTAAAAATGTAATCGCCGCTTCGTGCATGATAGCATGAGGGAACATCAAGATCACACCTACAATTATTTGGGAAATGATTAATGGGAAAATGTGTTTGATTGCAATCCAAGCTCTTGATTTTCCTAAGTTTTCTGCTAAATGAATATACTCCTTGGTCTTGATTTCTTTCACTTCAGACCTAAGGACCCTTGCCAGTGGAGTCCAGTGAGTTAAACCGACACCCATAATTACTCCAATTACTCCTCCACCAAACATGATGGAAACGAGAATGATTAATAGAATGTGCGGAATTGAACCGAACAAGTCAATGATTCCTGCAACGACTTCATCAGCAAATCTATTGAAACTAGAGAATAAACCTAGAATTATAGAAATAAATGTACTAACAACAGATGCAATGAAACCTACCATAATACTTAATCCAAGTCCGGCAATGGTACGTTGGAACATGTCTCTACCCATCCAATCAGTACCAAAAAGATGTTCCAATGAAGGCATTTGATTAGCGCTGGTAAAACTGGTTGGAATATCTCTTATGAAATAACCGCATACAAAAATACTTATGATAACCAGTGCAGAAAGCACAATGATTATGAGAGTTTTTGTTCTGAGATTTGCACGATAAATGAACCATTGTTCCTTATCATCTTTTTTCTTCCTAATCATTGAACTCACTCTCCTTGATTCTAGGATCGATTAGATAATAAGAAATATCTGCAAGCAGATTACCGACAAATACGAATATTGCACTGACAACAACAATACCCAAAAATAGAGGCACATCATTTTGAAGACCCGCCGCTACTGCCGTCTGCCCAATGCCAGGATAGGAAAATACCTGTTCTATCATTACAGCTCCACCAAACAGTTCGCTGAATGATAAGAATTGCAATGTGATTGCCGGGAGCAATATGTTCCTAATTCCATGATTTTTCACTAAATCCCAACCTTTTTCTCCTCTGGATTTTGCAAACAATACATAATCGGAAGATAAAACTTGGGTTAACTCATTACGTGTGTACATGGCAATCGGCGCCAAACCAACTAAACTCAACGTCAATGTTGGAAGAACAAGCCTGGATGCCCACTCCATAAACGTTGCATCCGTACTTTTTACACCGATTGGAACACCGAATCCTATAGGGAACCATCCCAAATAAACTGCGAATACCATTAAAACAAGCATACCAACCCAAAATGATGGAGCGGATTGAATTGCATAACAGTAAACTTTAACTGCCTTGTCAATCCAAGACCCTTTATTTTTACCAGCCACTACTCCTAAGGCAAAACCGATGACACCACTCAATATCCATGAGATTGCCATCAATACTACAGAAGCCAAAAATTTATCAATAATAACATCAATGACTGGAGCACGATAGATTAAGGAAGTTCCCAAATTACCTTGAAGCAAATCTGAAAGCCAATGGAAAATCTTAGTAGGCAATGGAACATTGGTCCCAAAGTATTGTTGCAGAATTTGCCTTTGTGCTTCTGATACTGCAGCACCTCTTAAGTAAGCATTTACTGGGTCAATAGGGGATAAATCTAATAATATAAAACTAAATATTGCAACTGCAATAATCAATACGATGAAACGTACTAACTTAAAACCAAAATATTTTGCTATTTTTTGTTTGTTCATTGAAATAAACCCCCTTAATTTTTAAAAAATAAAAAAAGGAAAAAATGTTTATACTGTGGAGTTGGTTCTTGTCCAATCACAGATATTAATTAAAACATCGTTTCCTAAACCGTCAGGTTGGTTTCCAATATCAATACCGTTCTTAATGAAGTAGTTGTAGTCATAGTTTACAAGCCATGCGAATGGAGCGTCACCAGCAGGACCCCAACCTCCATCGTTAACAAGAGCAGATTGGGCCCATAAAGTATTAGCAGCATTCAAATCAGTAGAGTGCATAGCATCTTCCATCAATTTATCGGAATCTGAATTGTTGTATAAACCAGGGTTCATGTAGAAGTCATCAGCTTCTTTGCTGTGGTATTGCTGATATATGGATTTGTATGGGTCCGGTGAAGTTTGTTGCATCACTGCAGCTGAGCTGTACATGTTTGCATAGATGGTATCCCAGTCAGCACCTTTGAGATTTACTTCAATTCCAATTTCTTTTGCTTGTTCAGCAAATACTGTTGCCAAAGATTGCCTATCAAGATAATCTGGTGGGTAGTATAAGTCAAATGATGCCTTTACACCATCTTTTTCTACGATTCCATCACCGTTAGTGTCTTCCCATCCGCCATCTTTCAAGATTTGTTTAGCTTGGCTGACATTAGCGTCTTGTACTTTTGAAGCGTTGTTTGCATAATCCCTTGTGTCAACACTTGTGTATTCAGGTTTAGCGTGTCCGGAGAATATGTCATCACACATTTTTTGACGGTCAACACCTACATTTAGTGCTTCTCTGATTGCTCTGTCTGCAGTTACGTTGTTACCTATTTTGCTTCCTGCAGGACTTGTGTTACCATTGTCTTCAAGGTATGGGAATGATACACCTTGTGCCCTACCTGCGGAAACTTCGTAGAATTGGTATCCGTCAACGGTTTGGTTCAGTGCAGAGGTTGCAACAGGCACTACATCAACTTGACCGGATTTGGCTAGTTCTAACCAGGTAGATTCTTCAGGGAATAATAAGGTTATTTGAGTGAAGTATGGTTTGTCACCATAATAATTGTCATTTGCTTTGAATATTGCTTGTTGACCTTTATCCCAGTGGTCCAATACATAAGGTCCTGTACCGATAGGTTTTTCACCATAAGTGTTGTTATCATATTCTTCAGGTACAATACCGACATATCTTAAATCATAAATAAATGTTGATCTTGGTTCAACCAAATTGAATTCAACGGTAGTGTCGTCAGTAGCAGTAGCATTTGCAAGATTGGTTAAATCCAAATCAGTTTCAGTATCTTTTGCTGTGTTGAATGTGAATGCAACGTCTTTAGCATTGAATGTTGAATTGTCTGAGAATTTTACATCATCTCTTACTTTTACAGTCCATTTTAATCCATCGCTGCTTACTGTATAGTTAGTAGCAAGGTCAGGAACAATAGTTCCGTTTGAATCTGTTTTAAACAAACAGCTTTGTACTAAAGGATTATAGTTTTGGTGTCCGCATCCCCAACCGGTAAGAGGATTGAAACCTGCTTTCGGTTCTTTAATGTTACTGTGTGCTGCTACAGTCAAATGGGTAGGGTCACTATCCTTGGAACCACCCATGAATGCAAAAGCGGCAACAACAATAAGGATTACGGCAACAACCCCTATAATCGCCATTGTCTTTTTATCCATAATTTTTCACCATTTTATAACTCATAAAATAATATTAAAATAAAAGTATTACTTTTGATGGAAATAATGCTCAATTAGTAATACTTTTTAAAATTATTTTAATATTAAATAATGTTTTGTAATAATAAATATAAAAAGATATCC
>NZ_JAZRHE010000137.1:0-75965 GCF_045644645.1 Methanobrevibacter sp. | reverse complement strand
AAAATAAAATCAATTTTTAAAAATAAAATCAATTTTCAAATATGAAATAGTAAAAATACTTTAAAGATTAAAAACAAATATTATCATATAAAATAGGATGTGAAACCATGGCTGAAAAGATAAAAATAACAGTTGAAGAATTACGCAAACTCATCAATGTAGACAATGTTATCGGCACTCCAATCGAAACCGAAGATAAAATCTTAATCCCTGTCATAAAAATGGGAGTCGGATTCGGGGTTGGTGAAAACATCACCGGGAAAGAAAGCGATGCGGTAGGAGCCGGAGCTGGAGTGGAACCGATATCAATGGTAATGATTCCTAAAAAAGGAGAATCCGCTGAAGGCGTTCGCGTACTTGACTTAAGTAAAGGAAATGAAACAAACAAGGCATTGTCCGATTTAGGTTTAATAATTACAGATTTAGTAAAAGGTTACATGAATCCAAAAGACAGTGAATATGATGAAGGTGAATACATAGAACCTGAATTCACTACATCCGACGATGACGAAGAAGAATAGGAATATACATGTTAAACATCCTAGGGATGATTATCTTAATAATCATCTTATTTATTATTATTTTGCTCCTTATTGGAATTAGAATATCCCTAATCTATGATAAGAAAGGCAGCGAACTGAAAGGATGTTTAAAAATACTCATTTTTAAAAAAATCAAAGTCTACTCCAAAACATTTCCCTCCGAAGATTCCAAGGACGATGACAAGGATGAGGAAGGCGAGGAGAAAAAGCAAAGGGACATCAAAAAAATATTCAATTTGGCAAAGCCCTGCTTTGAGGATTTGAAGACATTTATAAAATCATCACTTAATGTCATTAAAATTTCAAGACTGGATAACCACCTTATTTTTGGAATGGACAGCTATGCAGATACCGGAAAGTATATTGGAATTATATGGGCGATATTCGCCAATTTAAACCAACTGCATGAAAAATTACGCTTGAGTGCTGAGCCATCATTCAACGGAAGCGTCCTGGATTGCCACGGCGTCAACAATATTGAGATATATCCGCTGAAACTGCTAGTGCCCGGCATAAGACTGCTTTCAAAAAAGGATGTTCGAACATTGATCAGAGGTGTCATGGATGAAAGATGAAATTTTTGATTTTATCTCAGGCCAGTTTGACATCGATGCGAAGGTCACTTTTGAATTTCATGAAAGTTGCGGATTTACATTCGTTTTTAAGAAGTCATTTTTCACATATCATGGAAAACATTCATCAGCAGAAATCAAGCCTGTCGCCATAATTTATGAAGAAAAGGGTGAATTTTACCTTGCCCCCCTAGATGAAATAACCAAAATAGATGCAATTGTTAAAGAATTTGTTGAAAATTGTATGAAATAGAATAATTGTTTTAATCCCGTTAAATTGTATTTAAAAGAAACATAACAATTTATATAGCTTGAAAACCGATATAATAACTACCCAATAATGAAAGGTACCTTTTCATTGGTAAAACAAAAAACGGGGTGAAATCATCATCAACAAAAGATTTGACAAACTTTCAAAATTATCCTCCAGAATCTTTGCAAATTCATTGCTGAGATTTATAGGCGAGGATGAGGGAATCAAAAGCATCTACACCTACGAGATCTATACTCCAAGTCATAAACTGAAAATTTTAAATCTGGTTGTTGAAACGGTACACGGATATTGCATTAACTTTGAATTTCACAAATCCAACACAACAGAAGAGATTATCCTTAGAAATATACAATATGCTGTTAACTTTAGATTGGAAACGAACAAACTGATTAAATCATATGTTGTTTCAATGGCTGATGCTGAAAAATCGATGAGAAAAGCAAAAATCGGACCGGATTTAGAAATAGAAATTCCATTCATATTTTTTAAAAATTATGATGGGGATAAAATACTAAATAGCATAAAAAAGAAAATTAAAAATAATGCTAACATAAATGAATATGATTTATTTAATTTAATCTTTTTACCGTTCATGAAACACGAAAAAAGCGATTATGAGATAACAAAGAGATTAATATACCTAATTAACGAAATGAACTTAAGTGAAAACGAACAATACCAAATAAAAGCTTGTCAGATAATACTAATAGATATATTCATTCCAGAAGAGGAAAAATATGAAATGATGAAGGTGGTAAATATGGGCAGCGCATTCTTAGAGGAATATGAAAAAAACTTATTCGAAGAGGGTAAAATAGAAGGTAAAAAAGAATTCGCAAAAAAATTAAAAGAGGATAAAATACCCTTGGAAAAAATAATCCAATATACAGGACTCAGCCAAAGCACAATAAGCAAGTTATAATTTGAAAGTGAAATATTTTTCACTTCCAACAACAGACAATGAAGGAGATAAGTATGGGCAGCGCATTTTTAGAGGAATATGAAAGAAATATATTTGAAGAAGGTAAAAAAATAGGAATGAACGAATGGAAAAAAGAAGTGGCCAAAAAAATGAAAGAAGATAAAATGCCATTGGAAAAAATAATCCAATACACTGAACTAGATTCAAACACCATTAGAAAATTATGATTTTGGAAGTGGAATGTCTTCACTTTCAACAACCACCTCAACAACAAGAGGTCCAGTCAAATTTTTTTCAAGCAGCAGCTTCAAATCATCCAAGTTGTCGACACGAACCGCATCAATGCCATAAGATGCGGCAAGTTTTGTGAAGTCGGGATTTTTTAACTTGACCTGATAAGGTGCCATGCCGTAGAACGTCTCTTCCCATTGGCGGATAATGCCAAATTCCGAATTGTTCAGAATAAAGACAATGACATCCAAGTTGTTTTCCTTCAGTGTTGCGAGTTCCTGAAGGTTCATCTGGAAATCGCCATCCCCATTTATGACGACTATTTTTTCCCCACTTGCAATGGCTGCACCGATAGCGGCCGGAAGGCCGTATCCCATTGGGGCAAGTCCTCCTGAGAACAGCAATTGACCTGGTTTTGTTGATTTTTTCAAAAGTGCAGTCCAGGTGGTGTGCGAACCGGCATCCGATGCAATGATATTGTCCTTGAATTTATTTAGGATTTCATTGATGGCAGCCTGTGGCTTTAAATCCTCATCAAGGCCTTCGATTTCTATGGCATTGCCGACTTCCAGAATTTCATCCAGCCAGTCGACTTCACCAAACTTGATGTTTGATAGGAAGTCTTCCACTTTACCATGGATTGGGTACTCACCCACAAGTACATCCTTATTGATGTTTACATGAATAAGGTTATCGGGCAGTGTGGGCAATGTCCTTTCACTGGCTTTAATGCCTAAAGCAATAATGCAGTCAGCATTGTCAAAGGCATATTTTGCCCTTGGAGTTGACCTTATGCCAACCAATCCCAAATTGATGTCATCATGCTCCGAGATTATTCCCTTTGCATGGAATGTTGTTGTAACAGGCATCTTATATTTTTTAGCGATTCGTTCAATATTTTCGCGTTGTGATATGGCACCGGCACCCAGGATAAGCAATGGCCTTGATGCGCCGTCAATCAGCTCCTGAGCCTTTGAGATATTGGAGAGGTCATCCTCACACAAATAGCACAGGTCAAAATCCTGAAAATCCTCGCTGAGCAGGATATCCTTTGACAGATTTATGTGAATAGGCCCTTTCGGATTGTTTTTGAGTGCAAACAGACTTGCCCTTAAACAGTAAACCGCTTCAGTACCGTTCAGCGGATTGTATGATTCCTGTGTGATATTTTTAAAGATCTCCTGCTGTGGAGTTGATTGGAAAAAGTCTGAATTCCTGTACTTGAGCTCATTGTCTCCGGTCAATACCAAAATCGGAATGTTGTCCTTGAATGCACAAGCAAGTGCCATTGTAAAGTTCAGCGCACCCGGTGATGCTGTTGCGATGCATACCCCAACCTTTTGTGTTGAACGGTAATAGCCGTCTGCAGCATGGGCTGCAGCCTGCTCGTGGCGAGTCAAAACATGATTGATGTTTGAAGTTGAAAGAGCCTTGTAAAGAGGCATTATCTGCTCGCCGGGAATTCCAAAGACATCCCTAATGTTTTCGGCCTCCAGAATTTCGACGATTTTATCCGCCACATTCATTCTTCAATCTCCTGATAGGATCCGTTGTATTCCCCCGAACCTTCAACAGGAAAAACCACTGCCTGGGCAATTCTGTCACCGGATTTGATTTTATATTCGAATTCCCCATGATTGTAGACCATGAACATCAATGTTCCGTAAAATCCGGGGTCCCCCACTGCCGTTTGGACAGATATAAATGACCTGAGCAATGTTGAGCGCGGAAGGTACAGCATTGTGTATCCCTTTGGGATCTTAACCTTTCTTTTGATGCTTGCCAGGTAGGCGGTATGTGGCTTCAGGGTGTAGATGTCACCTTCGAGCTCTTCGATTTCCGGCAATGTCTTTTCATTGTCAATGAGTGCGCCAGCACTTTTTTGAATATATATCCTGTCAAGTTCCAGGTCGATTCCTGAAGGCTGCACCAAGTCTTCGAAATCCGGGAACAGTTTTTTAAGTTCAACTTCACCAAGCATATTATCACATCTAGTAATGTATTTATAAAAACTATGATAAATAATTGAATGGTGATAAAAAATGCCTGTAATTACAATAGCCGGAAATGATGGAATTAGTGTTGAGAAAAAAAGGGAAATGGTTAAGAAAGTTTCTGAAGTTGTTGCTGATGCTTATGATTTGCCGATTGATGCAATAACTGTTTTGGTTCAAGCCTATCCAAAAGAAAGCATTGGCGTGGCTGGTGAACTCCTATCAGATAGAAAATAAGGATTTTTTTATGAAAAAAGGGAGTCCGATAGAATCAGACTCCCCAAATATACAGACTAAAATAGTGTTAATATCCTAACACCAATAGTAGTTTAGTCCTAAAAAATATTTAAGTTTTTTTAAAATTGCCGTCGTCTAGTTTTTCAATGAGGCCTAGTTGGACCAATTCGTCAAGGTGCCTGTTGATTTTCTCATCGAAATTTTTTGACCTGTACCTCTTAAGCGAATTTCTTACCTCCTCGAATGTGAAGGTTTCGCCCGCATTGTCATAGATTATTTTCTGCCATGGGGTCAGGTTGAAGACTATGTCTGTTAGAGGGTCTGCAACATCACCTCTTACTTGCCATGTCTCGTCTGAGGTTTTCACTTGAAATATGCCTTCCAGTTCATCCAAATGGTCCGTGAGCCCGTCAAGGTGAGGGTGGTTTGCAAGGCCGTTTTTGTGTTTGTATATCTTATTCAGGAAATTTTTCCGGCAATTTTTCATGTTGGCTTCGCCATCTTCAAAACTGTCGAAAGTGCCCAGGACATAAACCATGTCATCGAAGACAAATACCGTCTTGTAGGTGTTCGTCTCATCACAAAACTCAATCTGGCCGAATGCATTTACGTTCCATGAATTGTCCAGAAGGAAGTTTCTCGTGAATTTGGCATCCTCCAGATTGTCAAACAGGCCGAATATGTGCTCCTCACCGGCAATCTGCTTTTTGACCATGAAGATTTCAAACACCCTCGATATGTTCAGGCCATACTTCGAGTTATTTGGATTTCTCCTGATTTTTTTGATGATTCTTTCAAGGTCATCATCGTTTGGTTTAGTGTCAAATTTACCTAATAAGTGCAATCTTTCATCAATTTTGGCAACGGCAACGTGTTTGTCATGGGAGAGGTGCATTTCAAGTGTAAAATTATCCAGATTCCAATCTTTACCCGAAAGCAAATCCCTAAGAAAAATTGCATCTTCCAGTGTGCCGGCACTTGCAAAAACACGTGAATTCCTAATGATTCCATATGAATTTTTACGTTTTTGAATATACTTTTCACTCATCAAAAATATTTATGGCATTTTAGGATTATATTTTTTTAGATGGCTTCAGGACATGTATCTCGCTGCCCGCCCATGAGCTGAAATCGATGTCGTTTTCACCGGTTGATGTGAAATAAAAGTCAATGAGGTTTTCAAGCTTTTCTGTGTTGGAGTTGCCCGGCAGACTCATGAACTCGTCATACTGCCTTGAGGTCAGCCTGAAATTCAGCTTTTTGTTTTTGTATTCGTAGTCCTTGATCTGATTCTGGTAAATGTCAAAGAGCTCATAGAAGATTTTTTCTATTCTCTTGTCATTCGGCATGCCCTGTGATGTGAACTCGATGTCCCTTTTTGAGATTGCATCCTCAATCAGGTTTTCCTTGATGTATTTGTTCTTTGCCAGGGCGTCGTTTTTGGGTGACATGTATCGTGAAATCAGACGTGCAAAGCTCAATGCCTCCAGATCGCTCAAGTCATTGTCTTTTGCATAGCAGTATCCGAAGGCCTGCCAGTGGGATTCGTTGTCCTTTGTGAAGTTTATGTCCACATTGTTCTGCCTGAGCACATATGCCAGCTCATTCCTTTTGACTGTCGGGTCTATGATGTAGTAGTCGACCAGGGAGTCAGTGTCGATGTATGCCAGATAGTCGTTGACAATCGGCAGCGTGACCTTCGAGTTGACATACTCTATGAAGCTGATGCCGTTTTTGAATTCCTGAAGCCCCTCGAAGTAATGCCTGTAGAGTGTCTTTCCGTCACTGTCGTCATGGATCTTTATATCCTCAATGTTCAGGAACAGGTGGTACACAAGCGGGAAATCCCGGCTCCAATATTTCAATATCAGTCTTTTGAATGACTGGTACAGCTCGGATTCTGAATCGAAGATGTCAATGTCAAAAATCATGTCCCTCAAATCAAGCTCCATGAATTCATAGTCTTCAGGTGATGCATTAATTTTTGAGATTGTTTCTTTGAGTGAAATTTGAATTAATCTCTCGGCCATCATTTCCTTTACAATGGAGAGTGCCATTTCAAGTGTAACATGGCCTTCAACATCAAGTTCCTGGAAAAATCCATTGTTGCCGATGACATAAGTGAATTTTGTCCTCTTCTCATGGGTGTCTTCAGTGGTGTAGTGGGTAAGATTCTTGACAGTCAGCATGATTTTTCACCTGAATTCTTATTGTAATACGTCATGTAATACATAGATTATTGTATGTAATATAAAAACTTTTCGTTATTTGAAAAAAATTCCCTTCCAATAACCTGTGAAAATCCATATTTTTCAGGAATCGAATCTGGAATTTCAGCCTGATTGAAAAAAGTGAAAACCGCCACATGAATTTCTTCGATTAGATTGAAATCACGGTTGATTAAAATTTCACAAAATTTTGAGGTGTCAAAATCTTTGACCCGCCGGTTAATCATATGATGGTGATGTGAAAAACCGATATTGAATGAAACTTGGAGATATACTTATCTGATTAATTTGGCTATTTTTTTGATGACGGAATCGGGCAAAGCCCTACCCTTTTTGAAAATGAAGTGTTTTTTATCATTTTCTCGAAAATGAAAATTATACTGAAAATGCCTTAAAACCCGTTGATTTTGAAATGAGTCCCTCTGATTGAGTTTTGATTTTTTGATGAAAATTTTTTAGGCATACCTAAAAATTTATATATCATGAAGAATAATATTAAATAATTGACATCTTGGAGGTGAAAATATGATTATCGGAATTGAAAACCTAAAAGAAAAAATCAAAGAAGAGTCAAATCAGGAATGATTTTACTCACATACCCCACCAATTATTCAAAAATCACCAGTAAAGGGAATGATTTCAATCCCATTTTTTATTGATGTTCCAGGACCAACATCAATTATTTCAATTTCTTTTTTTTAGCTCATAGAAAAAACATATATTTTGGAAAGTGCAAAAAATCACGATTCTCAAACGCTTAAACGGCACCTGTGAGAAGGGAAATGATAACGGTTAAGGTGGCAACGCTCAAAACGACATTGGTGAATATTATTGACCCCATCAAATCCTTGTCCAGGTCATATGCAATGGCCAGAACCAGTGCATTTCCTGCAGTGGACATTCCTGCCTCAAGGATTGCAACATCAAACACAAGCCCCCTTATGTTCAACAGGACCAGCAGACCGAAGATTATCAGCGGAGCCATTATCAGCTTTATGATTGCCACGACAATCGAATCCGAAAGGTTATCGCCGACGTTTCCGAAATCAAGGGACAGACCCAATGCAAGCATTATCAGCGGAATTGTGGCATTCGCCAGATAGTTCAGGATATTGTCCAGAACATAGCCCAGCGAATCTATGCCGAACAGGTTGAACGCCAGCCCGAAGATTACCGCCCACAGCGGCATGAAGGTGACTATGCTTTTGACCGCCTCGCGGGTGTCTCCGCCGAATTTCTTTGCAAGGATGATTCCGTAAGAGACGACCATTGCCGAGGTGGACAGATCAAAGAACACCGCATTCAAAAATCCTGCCTCTCCAAAAACGCCCAGGCAGACCGGAAAGCCTATGAAGCCTGTGTTCATTATTGATGAGGCAATCAATATCGTCCATGTTGTTTTCTCGTCATGGTCTTTGACCTTGCAGTAAATGTATGCCGGAACCAGAAGCAGAATGCTTGTGGCTATGCCTAAAACCGGCAGAAACAGCATGTCGGATGAAATGCTTGCCTTCTTAAGATTTATGAAAATCATCGCCGGCAGGGCAATGTATAAGACTATGTCCGACAGCAGGTCGCGGTCGGACCCCTTCAAGAAATTGATGCGCTTGAGGAAAAAGCCGAGAAGCATCATCAATGCCGGCACCAGAATAACTTCGATTGGACTTGCCATGATAATATATTTGACTTCACTTTGGATATATTTGATGGGTCGGCATTTGGACTTGTCTGGAAATTGCCTCTGGATGATTGTGAATAGATACAACTTTATGGCATTAAAATTCAAAATTGCTAAAATCCAGTTCAACAATCTGTTTTGCCTTTAACACATCGCAAAATCTCGCCTGAAATGTGATTAAAATACAATACCCATTCATGATTCAAATCAGTGCTTTTTTGAATAAAAATCAATAGTTATGATTTGAATTATAAATGTTGAGAGAAAACTAGTCAATTAACTTTAATATCATCCATCAAAAATACATAACTAAACTCATTTCATAACTATCTACTATTTAACCTATAGCTAGGTGGATATAATGAATAGCAATTACAAAATATGCAATTGCAACACATATATCTTCAACCATTCTATCACCGTTGAATTTCATAACAACACGATTAACTTTGTTTAAGTTTTACCAACATTTAGATTTAATACTATTTTCCTTAAAATATTTAAATTAATTAGTTTTTTTAGATATTGAATTGTTATAAGTCTATAAAATTGATTTTAAATAAAAATATTGCTTTAATATAGTAATCGGTAAAATAAAAGGATTTAAATATTATTAATCCCATAATATAATTTGACATCTTATGATGTTCAACCATGCTATCATGGTTAACTTTGTTAAAGAATGGGTTTTATCCCATTCTAAATTAAAAATTTATTTTATAACCAAAAATAATCTAAAATATTATTAGAAGCAATTTTAAACTATAATTTCAATCATTTACAAAATAGGAATATAATTCGTCCTTGACCTCAGGGTCGATTTTGAACCTGAAGTTGACGATTGGCTGGTCCTTGCCGTTGATGTTTCTGTAAACCTGCCTATGGGAAAGAGGAGTCAGTTTTCCGATGTAGTAGAACTCGATTCCCTCATCATTGCTTTTTTGGATAAATAATTGGGTGTTTATGCCGTTGTAATTGATTAAGGGTTCAAGCTCTGGCGAGGAGATTTTTCTGTTGTTTCTGCTCATCCAGTTGAAGGTGTCCTTTGTGATGAAATAATCCTCATAGTTGATTGTCTCTGAAATGTCTTCCGCCTTGTTGTAGGTTACAAAGATGGGGCAAGTATCGTACTTGATTTTATATCCTCCGATGTTCTGGCCGTTCATGAACCTTTCCTTAATGTAACAATTAATATTTCCCAATGCCCATAAATAATTCAAACCATCAATTGATTTGCATGACCTTATATTTATCTTAACTTGGCACCACAATCCGAACAAAAATTTCCCATATACTCTATTTTAGAACCGCAGTGAGGGCAAAAATTTATTTTTTCATCATCTCCAAGAAGTTGCGGATCCAATTCTTCCAATTTTGTTTTTTGCGGATGCTTATTTAATCCGCCTTCAATTAATGCCCGTATCATATCTCCATTCATTTTAAAAAAGTACATTTCATTTTTAAAATCATACAGAAAAGCGAAAAGGTCTATGTCAACAAAATATTCTACTTTCTGTTTACCTGTTCTTTGTAACTTAAACCCATCACTGAATGGAGTTATCGCAGTAATCTGTGAAATGTTCACTTCAATATTTCGTTTATTTCCGGAGAATATGAATCTTTTATTAGTTATAATCAATTGGCCAACATCAATGGGCTGTATTACTTCCTGAGATTGGCTAACAGAACTTAAACTCCCATAGCTTTGATAAAATCTGCCGGACCCCCCTCCCATTCCAACATATGTTGATTCGGATACCGTGATTGATTTGGGTTCCTTTAAGACAATATTATCGTAACTTCTATAAAGAATTTCTTCCCCTTTTTTAAGTAAAATATTGGCTTCATGTTCCCAAATTGTTTTGCCGACCCTAAAATGGTCCAAGATTAAGCCATAGAGCTCCTCATGTTTTGGACCATGAGTAACATCGGCCATTGCGATTGCATCCCATGCCTCTTCCCTAGCCAAATCGCCAACAAAAGGAGAATACTTACTATTTTTGGTTGAAACAAGCTGATAGTCATCATCAACTTTTTTAAATTCACACCCATCAGCAAGATATTTTGTATTTATCAAACCTCTTTTAACAAACCTCATATTTTACCTGCCATCATTTAAAAAAAAATTTAATCACAATTTTAATATATGTTTAATGCCATTAATAAAATATTCAATTATTCATGAAAATTATAATCCTGCTTCACCAATAGGGGGCGGATTGAAATAAAGCAAATAATAATTTATTATAAAATGAAGTTGGGAAATTCCAGTCGGAATCAATATATACATTATAGACACAATATCAATTATATCAGATAACCCGAGGGACATTCATGGACAAAAACAAAATCATAATAATGGCCTTAATTGCAATAATTCTTGCAATTTTAGTTGGCATTTTTGCATCAATGCCCAATGTGAACAAACAAGATACGAACCTGACCTTTATGAGCAACTCCACAATCACAAAAGGAGATTCGGTTGAAATCAAATTAGCTGACGGCAATGGAAACCCTTTAGTTAACCAAACCGTAAATGTGACAGTGACGGATGAAAATCGGGCAAGCGATTACCATTCTGTGGTTACCGATGAAAACGGCATCGGCGTTTTGAAACTCGATAAAAGTGCCGGAGAATATAATGTAACCGTCAGTTATGGAGGAAACGACAACTACAATGGCTGCAATACCACCCAACAAATGACAATTGAAGAAAAAGCTGTTGAAGCCCAAGCATCCCCACAAGACAGTCAGACAAGCACCACCCATACGATAATGGGCGAGGACGGATATTACTATACTGTTGATGACAATGGAAAGATTCTAGAAAACTTGGGACCCAGCAAGAAATATTATCCCAACAATCCCAAAAGTGTTGACTATCCCAATGCAGAACCCGGTTCGAAGTATATTGACAAGAGTAGAGGGTGAATACTTTAGGTAGATGCATCGCATTTCTACCTTTTTATGTGCATGCATCTTTATCTTTTCTCTCTTTTTTTATGCTTGCTGATTTTAATGGTATTTGGAACTGATTATTTTGATAGATGCGTGAATGCCATGATGATTGCTTTGCCCGTTTTTGGATATGCTTGATTCAAAATCATTAGGGCAATATGATTCGCATGAAATGAGAATTGACATTATAATAAGCATCCGACATGATGCTTCCAATAGCTTATTCATCGAGTTCATTTTCAAGATGGGCAATCAATTCATTGATTTTGTCAATTTGCATTTGGAACTCCTCTTCCCTTGGAGTGCCTTTGACTTTTTCAAGCTTTGCTTCAAGATCTTCCAATTTGTTTTTTGCAAGTTCTAATCTTTTATCTGACATATTATCTCTCCAAAATAGCTAATCCTCATTATCAACAATTTCTTCCAAATATTTGCCCAACCTTTCAACGACACCAACAACCAAAGCATTTCCCATCATGAAATATCTTCTTCTTTCAGTCATTGCCTTTGATTCTATATTTGTCCAATTATCAGGAAACATTTGAATCCTTTCTGTTTCTACAGGAGTTAAAATACGGTAAATATCATTTTCCTCATCAACAGCAATAATGTGTGAGCTCCTGTTGGTAGTTCCTTCACTTGTAAGCATTGTCCTTGCAGGAGCATCCAAATGGTCTGGAAATGCAATGGCTCCTTCCGAATAGCAATACGTTTCACCATTTGGTTTTTTTCTCTCAAGCTTTTTGGATCCCTTCAGATATTTCCATTTCTTGAGACTTTCCTCGGTGATAATGTATTTTTCATCAACTTCTCCTTTTTCAAGCATATCGCCCAAATTAATTTTGCTTTTACAGTCAACCGATTCGACTTTATATGTATTGACAGCACCATTAACCATGCATCCTGCATTAAAGAAGTGGAAATCAAATTCATCACTAATATAAACAATGTCTTCATAGTCTCTTGCCGAAATGCTTGAGCGTCCCTTGTCTAATTTGATATCTTTAATTTTGAAGTTCCTTGCAAAAATTCCTTTTTTATAAACAAGTTGTTCTGCAGGAACTTTACTCATTTTTTTAAAATAGTTTGTTGATTCATGATAAGCAAAGATGAATACTCGTCTCCTTCTTTGTGGAAATCCATATTCTGCAGCATTGATTACTCTCCATTCAACTGCATAACCATTATCTAAAAAGGAACGAAGCATTATTCCAAAATCTCTTCCCCTTTGGGTTGAAGGTGACCTTAAAAGCCTGTCAACATTTTCCAGTAAAACAAAAGGGGGGTGTTTTGCCTCCAGAACTTCGGCTATTTCCCACCATAGAACGCCTTTTTTGCCTTCAATACCCTTTTCATTTGAAAGAGATCTTGCTACAGAATAGTCCTGACATGGAAAACCGCCAACTAAAAGAGTATGTCCTGGAATCATATTTTTATCTATTTCTCCAATATCCTTGCAAATGCAAGAGTTTTCACCAAACCTTTCAATATAACAATCAAATGCCGCCTGTGTCTTGGTGGATGGCTCCCATTGATTTGCCCAAACGAAATCCCAATTATCCTGTTCTTTAACATTGTTTCCATCGAATTCAACTTCATTGAATCCGCAGCGAAAACCACCAACACCCGCAAATAATTCTACAACAGTTTTTTCCATGTTAATTTCTCCAACATATTATATATTAGACAAGCCATATATTAATAATTAATTAGAGAGCATCTGAAAAGTATTGAAAACAAACTAAAAGCAATTTTAGAATGGAAATAGAAATGAAATTTAATACCAAAGAAGAGTTACTTGAATATACATCCAACATCATAGGAAAGACTTTCAAAGAAATTGATTCGGAGCATTTACTTGAACATGGAAGTTTAACAAGACAAAAAGGGCTTTTAGGCCATGTAGTTGAAACTGGATTTTATAAATATCCCATAAATAGTGATAGCAAAGCCGATTTTGAAGAACTGGACATCGAATTAAAGGTTACCGGTTATGTTAAAAATAAGAACGGGACTTTAAGAGCTAAAGAAAGACTGGTTTTAAGTAAAATCGATTATAACACCATCATTCATGAAACGTTTGAAACCAGCCATGTGCTTGGCAAATGTAAGGATATGCTTATCATATGGTACGAATATGACAAGAATAAGGAAGCCAAAGACTTTCTGATAACCGATTATCAGTTGTATGACATGAGCAAAGATAAGGAAATCTTTGAAAATGACTTTAAGATAATCCAAGGAAAAGTCTTGGATGGAAAGGCCCACGAGCTGTCCGAAGGAGATACATCATATTTGGGAGCATGCACTAAAGCAAGGACTTCAAAAGACAGGACAACACAGCCTTTTTCTGATATTTTATCCAAGCCAAGGGCATATTCTCTAAAAAATGCATATATGACAGGAATATTAAGAGAAAATATTGAACATGCAGACATGACCTTCAAAAGTAGTAGCAATGAGTTTAAAACAGTTATTGATTATGTTAAAGACAAATTAGAACCCTATTTTGGAAAAACACAAGTTGAAATACTTGAAGAAATAACCGGCAAAAAATATGATGATAAAATACCTAAAAACATCAGCAAAATGATATCTGATGAATTGATTGGAAAGGATGAAGAATTGGCTGACAAAAGTGAGTTATTTGTTAAAACAAGTTTCATTATTAAAAATTTGCCCATTCAGGAAAATGGCAAACCTCGTGAGAGAATGTCATTTAAAACCATAAGTTTGAGTGATTTCGAAGATAAATGGGGAGACTCATACTGGAAAAACTACTTTGAGGAAACAACATTGATTGTCATTTGTTATAGTGAAAAAAATAGGAGCAGAAACGGATATAGAATCTTAAGTGATGTAAAACAAATTTCCTTTGATGAAAATGACTTAGAATCATTTGAAAAAACATATAATCAAATAAAACTGGCCATTGAGAAAAAAGATGTGGGATTGTTGCCGACTTCAGCTAATGGATTTAAAAACCAATTGCTTGAAATAGCTCCAAAAGGAGTCAAAGGCGATGATGCTTATGTCAATTTCTTTAAAAGAGATAAAACAAAAGTAGCCTTTATGATTAGTAAGAAATTGCTTTATACTAAATTAATCAATTAAATCTTTTTTATTTTTATAATTACGCACGAGAATTTCCTTTATTGGTCCTCTCCCATCACCATTTCGATTTACATATCTTCTAGCTGGAATTCTTTTAATATTAAAACCTTCGTATAATTCAATGTCAAAAAAATTATCATTTTCGTCCCTAATGTGCGGGTCAGAATTACTAAGAATTAATTTAACATTATGATTATGTTTATTATCAATATCTCGATAGAATTTAGCTAATTTCTTTTGATCATCATCATTAAAACTTGATTTTGTATAATTTGTAAAACTAGTTTCAGTAATTGGCCTATATGGCGGATCAAAATATACAAGAGATTTTTCATCAATTAAATTTTTATAACATTCATAAGAATCATTTTTAATTGTTGTATTCTGTATTTTATCAGAAATTGCATAAATATTCTTTTCATCAAAAATAGACGGATTTTTATATCTTCCCATTGGAACATTGAAATAACCCTTTGAATTAACACGATATATTCCATTAAAACAAGTTTTATTTAGAAAAATCAAGTATGCTGCTTGAGGAATATGTTCTTTAGAATACTTTTTATAATTAAGTTTATCTTTCAATTTGTTGAATTCCTTGCGAATTTTATAATAACATTCTTTTCTACCCTCATAATCCCCATCATCAAATTTTGATTTAATAGAATTTAATTCATCTATTAAGTCCTCAGGATGTTTTTGAATTACCTTATATGTGAGAATCAAATCTTCATTTGTATCAGAAATATATGATTTCGTGACTTCATAATTGGATAGTGCATGAAAAAATAATGCTCCCCCACCAGATGTTGATTCCAAGATTGTCAAATTGCCTTCCTGACTTTCATAACATTTATCTGACCCAGGATTTAGTTGCTCGAACATTCTTTGATAAATGAATACTGAGGAATTATCGCTTAATGTTGGAGAATCCATGTAAAAAATTACAATATTTTCACTCATATAGGCTGCATTAACCATGTCAAATCCGTTTTCACTAGTATCATTAATTTCTTTTTCAAAACTAACGTCACCAGGAACATTCATTGTAAAATATCCATCAAAATCATAATTTTCCAAATTTGCGGCACCCACACTACCTATAGCGAAAAAAGATACGCATAATAAAATTAATATAATCCATTTCTTATTCATAATACCCCCTCATTCATAAAACTTGATAGTATTTGCCATTGATTTAATCAGATCCAAATCATTTCCTGAAACTCCAACTACCTGGTGGCCTTTTTGAAGAACAATTCTCTCTGTAAAATTAGTATTTTCCAAATTATCTCCAACCTTACCGTTAGCCTTTAAATTATGACATATCAACAAATCGCCATCAACTTCAAAAGTACCATTTCCAGATTTATTCATAGCATCAACCATCGCATTGGCAAATTCATGAGTAATCAATGGTGTATCAACATAAAGAATGGCAAATTCATTATCCTTATCAAAATAGGAATAACCGCTACCCCATATAGGGTCAGTGTAATTCCATTCTTTTAAAAACTTAGCATTTTTCGGAACTGACATTTTGAATTCGGAATTAAAATCATATATCTGCATTCCATCCGGAGCATTTCCTCCCCCTTTACTTGGCGAACTATTGCCCATGGTCATATAAGCTATTCCGGCAATTAGCGCAATGATGACAATAATTAGCCCAACTATAATAATCTTATGATTCTTTTCCATTTTATCACCATTATTATAATATTGTGTTTAAAAAAAATATAAATTAATACAAATATCATGATATGAAATCAAGTGAATAAAAAGAATTGCAAAAAGACTGATAGTTTAAAGAGATTCAAAAATCAAATTTCACAAAAAACAGGAATTTTGGGGGAGTGTTGATTTGAATATTCCGCAAGGGAATATCCAAATCGTGAAGTGATTTATTTAATATAACTTAAACGGAGAAAATTTTTTATACAATTTTTTTCACCAGCATTACACCATCCATTTTAAGAATGCACTAATACCAGCCTATTCGTGTTTTTCCCAAGCATAATGCATCATGACACACTACACTTACTGATTACTTTAAACAACACCATATAAATAGTTTTTCGACTGCAAGCGCTTACTTGCATTCCAAACACTAAAAACAAACAACCAAAAAAGTTCAAATCACAAAAAAACAACGGGAGTAAATGAATTGAACATTTCCAATGGAAACATCCAATCCATAAGGTAAATAACATTTAATTTCAACGGAGGCGAAAATTAAATTTAAAATCTAATAGTACCGGCACCGCCCCATCCTGAAGACGGGCAATGCCAGCATGCTATCTATACTTTCAAGCATAATGCATCATGACACACTACACTTACCTATTACTTTAAACAACACCATATAAATAGTTTTTCGACTGCAAGCGCTCACTTACATCGTTAATGACAAAAATAAACATTCAAAAAAGTTCGGATCATAAAAAAAACAAGGGAGTGAATGAAGTGAATATTTTCAAATGAAAATATCCAAATCATCTAAGGTCAATATTACTTCAAATTTACGGGGGAGTAAACTATGTTTCATATCAAAATGCCAGCACCGCACTGCCCAGGGCAGTTAGCACCGGCGATTCATCAGTACTTTTCATCAGCATGATGCATCACCAGATAAAACAACACATCACACTTACTAATAACTTTAAACAACACCATATAAATAGTTTTTCGACTGCAAGCACTTACTTACATCCCAAATACAAAAAATAAGCAATCAAAAAAGTTAATGATAAAATCTAATGATTATAATGCTTTCAAATGGCTTTAACTCGAGACAATGGAATGTCATCAGCCTCAGCACCCCTGCCATCTTAACAAGCTTATTTTCCTATCTTCTGCATATCCATCAACTTAAATATTATAAATTGAAAGACAATCCAACAAATTGATGACAATGCTTTAAGGAAAATGTCGAATGAAAATCTTAACAAAAATGCCCCCGCTAACTTTTAAATAAATCAACAACTTTTTTATATTATCCGCTAAAAATAATTAAACAATGGGGGATTATATTTGAAATCTTACAAAAAACTGGAATTTGCACTAATAATACTTGCATTAGCAATAAGCGCAGTCTGTGCCAGTGACCTGAACACGAATGAAACCTGCCTCAGGATTCCAAATCATACACTGAGCTGAAAAGCGACATTTCAAACAGCGATGAAACCTTTGATGTCGAAAGCGATTATGCATTTGACATTGAAAGAGATCATATTCGTGGAATCACAATAGACAAAAGCCTTGTAGTGAACGGCAATAACCATACCATCAACGGAAACGGTCGGGCAGCCCTTTTCTCCACCAGCGCCAAATATCTGGAAATCAATGACCTGACCATAAAAAATTGCGTGGGGCACGTGATTTACGTGTCCGACTCAAATCTTGTCTTGAATAATGTAAGGTTCATCACAGATTCCACTGATTTTGAAGATGAGAATATGGAATTCAATGGAATTTATGCATGGTATTCCAGCATAAACATCAACAATTCACTTTTCTGTGGAAACAACAATGATGAATATAGTGCCATTGCTGCAATGTCTGATAATGTCCTTAATATTGAAAACACCCAATTCATAGACTTAAATTCCACATATGACAGTGCAATCACCATTTTCGACTCATCAGTGACCGTTAAAAGCTCATCATTCAAAAACACCATGCAGACATGACCGGCGGAGCGATAGCCGCAAAATTTTTTGAGGAAGACCCCCACAGCATATCGATTGAGAATTGCGTGTTCGAAAATTCAACATCCCTGCATAACGGCGGCGCGATATATTATGATGCGGGAGGTTGGGAGTATTATGAGGGGCCTCCTCGAATAATGGCCGTCCGAAATTCCACATTCAAGGATTGTGAATCCCAATTCGGCGGCGCAATCCTTCAATTGAACGGCAATCTGACGGTGGACAATTCCGACTTCATGAGCAATGCTGCAAAATACAAAGGCGGTGCGGTCTATACATCCCTGACCAAGTTGACGATTACGGACTCCGAATTCGACGACAACAGTGCAGGAAAACAGGCAGGAGCATTATACTTTGATTACGGTGAACTGAACATTCTAAACTCGAATTTCACAAAAAACAAAGTTGATTTGAGCGGAGATGATGTGGCCAGTGCCGTTTATCTTTATGAAGCGGATGCAAACATCAGACATTCCAGATTCAACAGCAGCAAAACAAGCGTCTATGGCGTTTATACAAAAAGGGCAGTGTTTTCAAACAACACCTATGACATTGTGCTTCTGAACAATACTGAAGACACGATTGCCATAGCAAACATTGGAGTCACACTCAATTTGACAAACAACAGCATTGTCATCGACAGCCTGCCCTCCAAATTCGACCTGCGCGATTTTGGCTGGGTCACCCGGTTAAGGACCAGAGGCAAAACGGTGCATGCTGGGTATTCAGCAACGTTGCCGCCATGGAATCTGCATTGTTTAAAGCAACAGGCATTGAAGCAGACATTTCCGAAAACAATATCCAAAACAACGAACTGACATATTCCGTTTATGGAGAAAAAGGATTGGTCGAATCGGGATATAATGTAAATCCCTTAGGTTATGCCTTAAGCTGGCAAGGCATCATACCCGAGGAGGAGGATGCCTATGATGAATTCGGCAAGGTTTCGATGATGATGGAAAGCGACAGGAGAATTCATGTGCAGGACGCAATAATCATACTGAAAACCGAAGCCGACCGGACAACCAGACAGATGAAGGAGGCGCTGATGAAATATGGTGCCCTGGCCATCGCATATTATCATGACGACTCCAACTACAATGAGGAGACCTATGCATATTATGCAAACGAAACGGATGAAGCGAATCATGATGTTGCCGTTGTCGGATGGGACGACACCTTCTCAAAAGACAATTTCTTAATTGCACCACCCTCTGACGGCACATGGATTATTAAAAATAGCTATGGGACTGAATTCGACGACAACGGATATTTCTACTTGTCATATTATGACAAATCCTTCATGACACCGGATAATGGCACCCCAGAAACTTCCATTGTCGGATACATATTTGAAAACACCATTCCGTATGTTGCCAATTATCAGACGGATTTCACAAGATTGACTGGATTCAATCGAAACTACACCCATTATTCAAACGCATTTGCCGCACTGGAAGACGGGCTGATTGGAGCTGTTGGCACATACTTCAATGAAAGCGGCATCGACTATGAGCTGAAGGTGTATGTCAATGATGAGCTGAAGCACACCCAAAGCGGCGTGAGCGAATACGGAGGCTTTAAGACAATTGTCCTGAACAGATACATTGCGGTCAATGCAGACGACAGATTCAGGGTGGAATTCAAAAGCAATAATGTTCCAGGCCAGGAATGGTCAAGATATCCCATCAAAAATGAAAGGTCATACGTAAGCGGTGACGGCGAAACATGGATTGACTATGCGGGCCTGAACATGACGGTCTGCCTTAAGGTCTACATTGTAGATTCGAGATTGAACACAAGCATCATATCAGACAAATCCGCGACATTCCTGACTACCGATCTGGCCAAAGGCACTTCCCGTTTCGCTTTGACTCTCATATCCGATGGCGAAGCCTTGAAAAACAAAAGGGTGTCAATCACATTCAACGGCAAAACCGAATACTGCATCACGGATGAAAATGGTGCGGTTTTCTTTGAAATCCCACAGGTCAAAGCGGGAAAATATGCCTTGGACATGAGATTTGAAGGAGACAACATCTACAACCCGTCAAATGCATCCGCAACAGTCAACGTCATGAAAGAGGAAACCGGAATATGCCTGCACAGTGCAATCTTCTATGACTCAGAGGCAAAGCAAGTCAAGGTTACATTATGGGACAGCAAAAGCAAGCCGATTGCAGGAAGAACCGTTTCAATCACCGTGAACGGCAGGACCTATTATGCCAGGACCGATGAAAACGGAGAGGCCTACATCATGGTGAATCTGGAGCCCGGCACCTACAATGCAACAGTCGGCTTTGAGGGTGATGACACCTATCTGGCATCAAATGGAACCGGGACTATCACAGTGATTCCGGATGCCTCCGACGAACCGGCCAAAACCGTATCCGAAGAAGCGGCCCATATTGACAGCAAGACAACCGGAAGTCCTATATTGGCATTTATAATCGTGCTTTTAGGTCTGGTCCTTGCAAGAAGAAATGGAAAATAAAAAGCACATGAACACTGCACTTAAGCTTTGCGGACAACACCATTTATACAAATATTGAACACCATATGAACCCAACTATATTTTAAAAGAATGTAAATAAGCATTTACCATTTTAGGGAAAGTATATCAAGAAAACAAAGTTTTCAAAGCCCCTGTTCAGTTTCTTTATATTTAATTTCGTGAAAATATTTATATAGTATGATGCTCATATTAGAATTGAAAACAAAAAACCGACTAATAGTCGAAAAATGATTGACAATAATATTAGGCCAATCATAATTTAAAAACCGATTAAGACCCTATTCTGGAGGCAAGCATGAAAAAAGGTGAAAAAAGAAAACAGGAACTTTTAAAGATTGCATATGACATGTTTCTCACAAAGGGATATGAGAACACCAGCGTTGACGAAATAATAGAAAAGGCACAGATTGCCAAAGGCACATACTACTACCATTTCAAAAGCAAGGAGCAGATGCTCAAAGAGGTCATTGACATGATGATTGCAAGCGAATCCGAGGCGGCAAAGCAGGTTATCGCAACCGATATTCCCGTGCCGCAAAAGATAGTCGGAATAATTGCATCGATGAAACCCGCCGAAGCGGAACAGCCCATAAAGAACACCCTTTTCCAGCCGGAGAATGTGCTGATGCACCATAAGGTCAGGGAAAAACTGATTGACGTTCTCACTCCGCTTTTATCCGAAGTCATACAAGAGGGAGTGGATGAAGGCGTCTTTGAATGCGACAATATATCCGAGCGCGTCAAGATGCTTCTTATCATCAGCGACAGCACATTCAATGAAGGTAAATTCAGCGAAAAAGACATTTCAGTCTTTATTGACATGACCGAAAAGCTTCTCGGAGCGCAAAGCGGAACCATGAGCTTCATCAACGACTTGATTGACAAGACTGACATGGAGGCGGTCGAGTGAACAGTACTGAAAGCTACCACTACAGACCGGTTCTCTTTTTTGCCCTGGCGTATCTTTTTACCTGGATATTCTGGATTCCTGCAATCTTTACATCAGAAGACATCAGTCCGTTGCTTATGCTGATAGGCCTTATGGCTCCAGCCATTGTGTTCACGGTTTTATGGTGTCAGACTCAGACCTGCTTAAGCAAGACTTCAAGAATAAGATCGTCGGCTTTTACAAGGTAAAATGGATGAATGTGGTCTGGGCAGTTATTGTATTTGCGATTGTGATAGTCGCATCCATCCTGCTGTCCCTGCTCTTCGGACAGCCGCTTAGCCAGTTTTCCCTTACTGAAGACTTTTCCTTTACCGGCGTTGGAATAGCCGGAGCATTCATTACCATTACGATTGCTTCGATAATCGAGGAAGTGGGATGGAAAGGATACTGTGAGGATTCAATCGGCAACTATATGAACTGGTTTTGGGAATCCATGATTTTCGGAGTGCTATGGTCCTTCTGGCATTTTCCTTTGGTCTTTATTTCCGGAACCTATCAGGCGGGACTTATGGTGAATCCACTTTATGTGATTAACTTTTTTATAAGCGGAATCCCCATGGGATTCGTCATCACATGGGTCTATCTTGAAAGCGACCGTTCGATACTGGCCTGCATGATATTCCATTTCTTCGTCAATTTCATGCAGGAGAAAATAGCGTTGACCCCGGAGACAAAGTGCCTGGAGACAATAGTGATAACGGTGATTACAGTCATCATAGTCATGGCTAAAAAGGACATGTTCTTTGAAACCCGCCATGTCGGAAGGCTGCTTGAATACAGCAACAGCCAGCAGCAATAATCAGACAAACGGGGTATCGGCAAGACAACCTGTGCTTTTTTAATGCCATGGATTAGATGAAGGCCAGCGGCGAGCAAAATCAAAGTCATCACAATAACCGGCGCCGGCAATTAGATGACCGGATGGGACCTGCAGGCAATCCATATCGGGAGCTGAAAAAAAGATGATGCCGCTTACACTGGCCAATATAACGCTGAAATTATTTATGAGTGATAATCCTACCATTATTGTTTAAATAAATATCCGAAAATCAGTGATAAAAAAAGTCAAATTTAATGTCTTATTGCAGAGACAAATCCCTACAATATTCCCCATAGACATTAAAAACTATAGATTTGCATCTCCACAGAGGTTTACTTTAAAAGTAATTCTCTTGTATAATCATATTATCCAATTATTATATAAACTTAACTATTTTTGTAAAATGAGGTAATTAAACAGTGTTCTCTCCGGGAAAAAGGCCTCACGAAAACTTGGTTTTCAAAACCCATCATTGAATTGTTTATATTTAATTACCCGTTAAATGGAGGTGAAAACGTGAGCTATTATCTTCTACATTTAATTAGAATCATTAATGATCTAATAACTGAAGCAATATTAAACCAATATGTTCCAATCGTGAAGATAATTAACTCCACCGTTCTCACCTCCGTGGAGATGCATGGAAAGAACACCAATGCAGCATGGGGAAAGACTGAACTGATTAATAAACAAACATTACTTAAAAATAACAATTTCATGTTTATCTACCTCCTACCATACCTATGTTTTGAGGCCTTTTACTAGAAAATATATGGCTTAAACCTTATTTAAGGCTTGTTGAAGCCATTTTGTAAAATTACAGACATTTTAAAAAATTGTAGCCATTAAACATGACGTATAAGGGTTTTGGTAATGGTTAAAGGGAGATTAACAGAAATCCAACTGCAGTAGCGGATGCAACTTCAGCAAACTGTAATCCATCCGGCATGAAGATGAATGCCCCATAGCATATGCCTGTCCCGGACATTCACAGATTTAGAATGTCAGTAGTATTTGGTGGCAAATGACAGGATCATCACCGCCATGAATGCGACTATGAAAACCATCGCGTACCTGTCGAAATCATCACCCAGCCGCTTCAGCCTGTCTATCCTGAATGTGCCGATGATTGGGAACAGGGCAAACAGAGGCACGAAATAACGCGCTGAAAGGCCTAGATTTAAACGCCCCACACTTGCCCAGGTCAACAATTGTATGAAGCTTGTTCCGACATATATCATCAATACAATCAATAACGTTCCGATTCTTGTCTTCAAATCGAATTTTGTGTTTTTTGGATAGGCAAGCAACACGGCAGCCAAAAACAGCAACAGTGTGACAACCACCAAATGATAGCTGTCCGCGTAATGTACCTTCTGTGCCACCCCGAAGAAATTGAATGTGCCATAGAGAATTTTGGAGAGGTTATGTGTAAATAGCTGGGCAACGAACCGTCCCATGAAGATAGGGTGTGAAGTGATATACTGCATCTGCCCTTCCGGATCGAGATATTTGAGTCTGGACCTCCAGGAATGCATTAATGCGGGCTGGGAATATCTGCTCCACATGAAACCGATTATTCCAACAATAGCTATGCATATGAGCATGTATGGAATGATTTTCCTGCCCTTTTCGAAGTTGTCAAATGGAATCAGAAGCAGCAGGAACACGAATGCCAGATACGGCAGTTTGCAAAGGCCCAAAATCAGGCACAATGCGGAAAACATCACCACTTCCCTGACGCCGAGGGAATTCTTCTCGGCCTTGTACAGCTGCAGGAAGTATCCGACGGCAAGTATTGCAAGTCCGATTATCATGGCGTCAATGCTCAGCGAAGCGGCCTGATATATTGAAATCGGTATGCAGGCAACGGCAAGCAGAGGCATCTTCAAAACAGGGGCTTTTTTAATAGCCAGCGATATCAATCCTGCATAAAAGATCAGATTGAAAATCCGCCCAAGCCACAAAAGCCAGATTACATTCAAGTCCAGCAGCTTGGCAACAAACATTCCGAGCGCCTGAGGCAGGTATCCATAAAACGGATTCTGCTCAAATGCGGAGACTATCATTACTGACGTGTTGTCGATCTTTTGCGTATCGTAAGGGGTGTTGTATACCGTTTTTCCCAGCTCCCCCGTCAGATAGTTCACCGCATCGATGGATTCGAATCCCGCACCCTTATTGTACACCACACTTTTATGTGACGAGGATACATTGTAGCTCCTATTGAGGCCCATGTCCTCTCCTGTCCAGTGGGGGATGATTATTCCTCTTGAAGTCAGCTCCGCCCTTGCAAGATGTTCGGTCTCATCGCTGACATCACAGATCGGCACGATGAATGAGGTGATGATTCCGAAGCACAGTATGACTACAAAAGCAACCTTATGCAATTCCCTATCCGAATCGTGCATGAAATAATAGGCAATGCATAGAACGCCCAGAACCGCAACAATCAATAATGTCTTGAGCTCAAATCCGGGATGCGCCAGATTTTTATATGTGGCTGTTGAAAGACCCAGAACGACTATCAAAACCAAATAGCACAGCCAATATTTTTTCGATGAGACAAGCACATCCTTAAATTCATTTAAATTCATATTCTCCCCAAATCAGTAATATTTCGTTGCAAAGGCCAAAATCAAGGTTGCCATGAATCCTATGATGAAAATCATTGCATACCTGTCATAACTTTCCTTGAACCTGTCCAGCTGCCTTATCCTAAACGGCACGATGATTGGAAGCAGGGCAAAGAGCGGCAGGAAGTACCTGGTGCTGACGCCGATATTCGTTCCACCAACATTCGCCCAGGTCAGGAGCTGAATGAAGCATGTTCCAACATATACCATCAGCAATACCAGAAGAGAGCCTATCCTTGCCCTGGAATTGAATTTAGGCTTGTTCGGATAGAACAGCAATGTGAGAGACAGGAATATCCACAGGAATATCGTAATGAGAGTATAATGATCAGAATAATGGTTGGCGCTGCCTGCCCCAAAGAAGTTGAACAGCCCGTTTACTGTGATTCCCAATGTATATGTGAAAATCATCCTTATGAATCTTAAAACGAAAATCGGGTTGTCTATCAAATAGTTCGCCTGCAGTGCAGGGTCCATGTAATTGAGCTTTGATCTCCATGAATGCATCAGTGCCGGTTCCGAATATGTGCTCCACAATACGCCTGCAACGGCAACGATGAGAATGCCCAGAAGCATATATCTTATGATATTTTTATTCCTGAAGTTTTCGCGAGGGACGAACAATATCAGAAACACGAACGCAAGGTAAGGCAGCTTGCAAAGTCCCAAAAGCAATGAAAGCCCGCAGAATATTGCAACATGCCTGGTGTCAAGGGATCCGGATTCCGCCCTGTAGAGATGGATGAAGTATGCAATCGCAAGTATCCCCAGACCGATTATCATCGAGTCTATGCTGACCGAAGCCGCCTGATAAATCGAAAGGGGTATGCAGGCCACCGCCAAAAGCGGGATTTTCAGCACAGGAGCCTTCTTAATGGCCAGCGATATCAGAAATGCATAGGAAAACAGATTGAATATTCTTCCAAGCCATAACATCCAGATAACGTTCATGTCAAATAATTTGGCCAAAAATACGCCGATTCCCTGTGGTATGTATCCATAGAACGGATTCTGTTCAAAGGCAGACCCGTCAAGTATTGTCTCGTTGCTGATCTTATCCATGTCCCCGGGCGTGTCAAAAACCGTTTTTTCCCGGTTGTTTAAAAAAAACATGTGGCTTTGGGATGTCCTGAAACCAACATCAGTATTAAGTGCATCACTATATTTTCCTTCGGTGCGATTGTATAATTGGGTGAGATTATTAGGTCCTCCCTCCCAATGAGGAAACATCACTCCCTGAGAGGTGATTTCCGCCCGTGTGAGATGCTCCAATTCATCACTGACATCCACAATCGGCACGACAAATGCTGACATTAGGCCGAAGCAGACTATGATGACAAAGGCAACCTTATACAGTTCGCTTTCAGAGTCATGCATGAAATAATAAACGATGCAGAGTATCCCCAAAACCGCAACAATGACAAATGCCGCTACCACGAACTGGGGTTTTGCGAAGTTTTTAGCCGAAAGGGTGGACATGCAGGTGACAGCAATGAATATCAGATAGACAATCCAATATTTTTTGGAACTGACAAACACCTCAGTAATACTCCCCAACATTTACACCCCAATTTCCATCAGCCTTTTTATGAAAAAACGTTGCCATTTACTGACAAAACCCATAAACAGTTGAATTAACCTTGAAATAAAAGCCAAATTTTATTAAAACACATATTCTATTTTTCTAATAAAATATTAATAAACATTATGTTAAAAAAACATTACATCAGATAATACTCCTAATAAAATCCATAGGTTTGAAGGACGGCACCATGAAAATTCCAAATCCAAAATGTGAGCATCACAAAACTCAGCAGATTATCTTAAAAAGCAATGCAGAATATGAGATTAAAAAAGAATCGAAGCGCCTCAACCACCAATAAAAGATTATAGCCATTAATAATCATTTTTTTAGCAAATAAAAATGTAAGTGGGCACTTACATTCGAAAAAGCTTATATATGGCCAGTTTCATATATCTAATTGTGCCTTGAAGAGAACCGAACTGTAAATCTTTCTCTCAGGTCCAAAAAAATAGGTGATAATTATGGATATTAAAAAAATATTATTCGCGTTATTATTTTCAGCACTTCTAATTGGCAGCGCATGCGCTGCATCCGTAAATGACTTTAATGTAGACAGTGCATACAAAAACATATACAGTAGTGACTATTATTCAGCATACGCAAACGGCAATCAGGACAGCGGAATTTTAATCTTCAAAAATGTAGACGACGATGCTTACGATGATAAGGTTAATGACGATATCTTAGATAATACAATTCACCATGATGGCAGAGAGTACATCACTCCGGATGATGATATGAAAATCGGCAAAAACTCAGACAACACTGCAAACTTCACCGATTATGATCATGCAACCCACGGTGTTTCAGAAGTCATAAAAGTTGACGGCCAGGAATACGTTGTAGTGTGCTGGGCAAAAGATTCAAGCAACACCGACACAGCCAAATTAATTTCAACCTTAAACGAATTCAACAAAAACAATAAGGTTGAATCAATAAAATTCTAAAATCAAAAGTATTTATTCTCCCTAGGGAGGAGGTTCATCCTCCCCACCCAAACTCATTTTTTAATTATTTCCTGATTTTTTCATAATATTAGATTATTTTTAGTGACAGCCCACACTGCACCATGCCATCTTCTTAAAACAAGTCATGATATTGAGATTCCCATGCATGCGGCAAAGCCATTCAAACCCTAACTAAAATGATTACCAGTCAAGATTTTCAAGGAGTTCCATGACGCCCTCTCCGCCATCGGTCAGCCTATACAACCTCCCTTTCCTATATTCCTCGTTGATGCATTCCACAAGTTCCTTTTCTTTGAGTTCCCTCAGGACTTTCGATACATACTTTGGTTCAAGGCCTACCTTTTTTGAAATTTGGGTTGGGGTGATGACGTCCCCATCAAGCCCGTTCATGACCCTTACGCGGTGAGTCGAAGAGATAACATAAGCGTATTTTTTCAATAGTTCATCATCCATAAAAATCAATCTTTTTTTGTTTAGAAGTTTATCCCAAGAGGATATATAAATATTTCAGTCAAGGGGCTAAAAAAAGATTAAATATTACAATCGGCAATAAATACTAATCAGAGGTTGTCAAAATGAACATGGATAAAAAGATAATTATCGCAGGGATAGCAGTTGTCGTTATTATTTTGGCCGGAATTATGATTATAGCTCCAAACAATCAAAACCAAAACCAGACTGCTTATGAAATTCCACTTAAAACTCAGGCTTTTAATTTTTTTGATATGGAAACACCAGTCGATTCCAATTTCACAATCAAAACCAACCAAAGTGAAAACTCAAAGGGAATGATTGCCTGGCAGAACAAGGGCAATTTTTCAAAGGATATCGATTTGATCATCATTTCCAAAAATTTCACTGACAGACTAATACCTGATAAAATGAAATTGATTTCAGACAGTAATTCTCAAAAGATTTATATGAGTGAAAATTATGATGGAAACTACTACAGAATTGTAAAAACCGTTAATGACACAGACATCATTCTTTCAGGCCACAATTTGGATCTGCTTGAAAAAATGATTAACACTACCAAAGTCAAGGACACATCCAAAATAACATTTGGACAAGGCGTTGAAAAAACTCAAGCCAACAACACAACCGACAATAAAACAGCGGGAAACAATACAACAGTAAAAAAAACTGTCAACAACAATACGACAGTCAAAAAGACAGAGGATAAAACTCCAGTTCAAAAAGTAATTGAAAAAAAATCTGAAGACGATAAAAAACCGGACGACACTTCCAAACCTGAGACCACAATCCAAAAATCAATTGACCCTATTATGATTGGAGGGGGATCCTTTACAACAGGCAGCGCGGATGAAGACAAGACCTATGCCAGACTTTACATAGGCGCAGACCATGCCGGCGAGGATGTGGGCATTAAGATATTCTATTCCCGTGACGGAACAAGTTTAAACCATGGAAACTACGTTCCCGCCACCATCAAATCAGACGGTTATGTGGAAATTGCCAGTGCAGATGCATATTCCAGATACCCTGATTTTGCCAAAGTTGAGCTTTATGATGCTGATGGAAACCTGGTGGCAACTCAAGGAATCCACTTAAACCCTACTAGCGGTACTCAATACTTCTGAGTACCACAACTCTCTTTTTTAAAACAGAACGAATCATAAACACTGAATGAAAAGCCAGCCCGAATAGCTGACTGCAACATGTGGTCCACTAAAAAAATCTTAACCGATAAGCATGAAATTCGACGACACAAGGGATTTTCCATACTACAGACACAATCCGAGAATACCTAAAAAGTGGTGGATAATACTGCTGCTTTTAATACCGGTTTCAATGATGGTTTACGCCGCAATAGCACAAACATCAGAGCTTATAGGAAGCAGCATATTTTGTTTAATGCTTTTAATACCCCTGTTATACGTTTCAAACTGGGATTATAATCTGCTGTTCAAAAAACCGACAAGAAATGAGATAATACTTGCAGTATTAATGTTTGCGGGATATATAGCATACTCATTTATCGTGGCCACCCTTTTAGAAAATCTTGGTCTGATCGGTACCGGATTTGATGAACTCCTCACTATCGATTTTGAAAGTACAGCGGCGTTGCTATTTTCGATTATGGCGGAAGAGCTGATAAAATTCATTCCGCTGATGTTTTTCCTAAGACTCTTCTACAAATACACAGACAACCGGAAACTATCCATAGCTCTTTCATCAGCAATCATCATAATATTTTTCGGACTGCTCCATTATGCTCCCCCATACTCCACACTGATATCGGTGCTGGCCCTGCAGGGTTTCGGAACCATATTTGAGCTATATGGATACATAAGAACCAAAAACGTTCTTGTCCCTTATATCTCACACCTGCTAACGGACGGCATTATCTTCATTATGATATTTTTAGGGGTGGGCTGACAAGCATCAAAAGATTTTAAAGCATGAATATACAAAATATATTACATGCAGAAGAATCCTTTGGTAAACACAGTTGCATCATTCATCATTCCTGGTGTTGGCCAGGCCCTCAATGGAGATGTCAAAAAGGGAGCGGGAATGTTTGGAATTTTGATTTTGCTCAATCTTTTCATATACTTCTTTGTGAACAATCCCCTTGGCCATCTTGTAAGTTTGGCCTATGCCGCCTATGCCGCCTATGATGCATACACCAACTTTTAAAAAAAAAAACTCCCTAAAAAAACTATTGCCAATAATTAAATATAGCTTAGCTTATTTAATGCAATTGTTATGAGCCATGCAAAATAATTAATTGAACTTTCAATTATATTGAATCTGATAGTGAAATGCAATGTTTGTCAAAGCATCGTATAGATGAAAAAATAAAAAAAGTGCGAATGAAACGATTATTCGCCATGAGCCCTGATTTTTGTAAATGCGAATGCCGCAACAAAAACGCCGACAATGATGATAAGGTCAATTATGATCTCAAATCTTTTGGCGGTGCTGAACAGTGTTACAATACCAATTGCCCACATCACTATTAAAACAACAGGAAGCAGGTATTTGATGATGAAAGTCCAAGTCCTGCCAACCTTGAATGTTGAATATTCGTTCAGGGCAGGCAAAAAGTGCTCCGCACCATAGACCCACGCAAATATGATACACTGGACTCCTATCAAAAGCAATATTCCAAACTCATTGACAAATGAATCGATTATCTTAACCAGATAGCTGCTGATTCCGGTTGTTAAAATCAATGAAAAGGCACAGCCAACAATGGCCAAAACTGTTGCTGTCTTTTTACGGGACCATCCCAACTTGGCTGAAGTTGAATTCAGCATCGGCTCGAAAAATCCCAAAGCTGAAGTGATGCCGGCAAATAAAATGGCCAGGAACAGTAACGGAGCCAAAATACGTCCGATAGGACCCATTATATTAAATATCATAGGGAAAACAATGAAGATTAAACCTGTGCCCTCGGTAATCAGCTGAACCATCGGGGTTCCGGAAGTGGCTGACATATAGCCCAAGATTGAAAATACACCAAATGCGGTAAATATTTCAAAGGCTGAGTTGGATGCTACCACAATCAGCACATTATCGATTAATTTTGAGTTTTCAGGCAAATAGCTTGCATATGTAAGTGCAATGGCCTGGCCCATACTTAATGAAAATATTATTTGTGCAAATGCCGCAAGCCATATGTTAACATCCAAGAGCATTGCCCAATTTGGAGTGAGCAGGGTGCTGATTCCGATTTCCGCACCGGGCAGTGTTAACGAATAGATGACGATTATTCCCATTATTACAAACAAGGCAGGAATGAGTATTTTTGAAACTTTTCCAATACCCTTATCGACATTCCTATGGGCGATGAACCACAATACAATCCAAAGTAAGAATACGCATATTGTTGTGGGAATAAGTAAAAAGCTTGCATTTGATAAGTTTGAACTTCCACCAACGGTTTGAGTAAAGTAGGCTGCCGCATCAGTTCCCCAGCTAAAAGTGAAACTGCTTAACAGATACACCAGATCCCAGCTTAGAATTACCATATAATAAATAGTGACTACAAAAACAAAAAGAACAAGCATCCAGGCTATGATTTCAAACTTCGGCTTGATCTTTCTAACGATGTTCGAAAAGGAATCCTTGAACGTGAAACCTACACCATATTCCAATATTAAAAACGGAATTCCCATGATGGCGATTGCAGTAAAGTATGGAATGAAAAATGAACCTCCACCGTTTGAATAGACCACATAACTAAAACGCCAGATGTTTCCAAGACCGACTGCCGCCCCGACCATTGCAAAGATAAATGCAATCGACGAATCCCATTGTGCTCTTTCATCCATAATATATCCTCATGTATAATATATTAAACCCAACATATAATAATATTAGTGAAAAAAATGAATGTTTTTGACAAATTTATGATTGGTGAAACTGAAAGTATTGACTGGTGTTTTGAAAACAGACACTTCCAGCAGAGACTGTCTGATAATGGACTTACTCAAAGCTATGTTTATGACTGCCTAATGAACGAGGAGCCGAATAGCTGGCAACACGTTGAAGGAAACAAGTATGCTGTAGTCTATGATGCGCCATCCACAAAGGACTATAAGGAAATCAGGATTCTGCTTGCCTGCAAGGGAAATTCAATTGACCTTGTAACCATCATGAGAAATAATGAAACAACAACCAATCGCCAAAAAAGACAATATCAATCCGATAAAGACAAGAATATAGAAAAAAAGAGATTGAAAGCTTTATCTAAAAGAAGATACTGATCCTCAAATAGATTAAAGCCTGAATTAATTTTATTCGGCCAGCGCTTCAGCCCCATCTTCATTTTCACTGAATAGCTGGTCAAGCATCCATTCGGCATCGTATTCCATGATGTCGTCATATCCCTGGCCAACACCCAAAAACATGATAGGCTTCTTGATTACATAGCCGATTGAAAGTGAAGCTCCGCCTTTACTGTCAGCATCCGCCTTGGTTAAAATAACCCCGTCAATGTCGATGGCCTCATTGAACTTGACGGCCTGTTCGGTTGCATCGTTGCCTGTCAATGCGTCACCTACAAATATGACCAAATCAGGTTTTGCAACCCTTTTGATCTTTTTCATCTCATCCATAAGGTTAACATTGGTCTGCATTCTTCCAGCAGTGTCTATTAAAACCAGCTCTTTTCCCTGAGCCTTTGCATGTTCAACTGCATCAAATGCAACAGCTGCAGGGTCTGAGCCCTTTTTGTGCTTGATGATTTTAACGCCAACATTGTCGGCATGATAAGTAACCTGTTCAATGGCTCCTGCCCTAAATGTGTCTGATGCGGCTATTACTGGAGTGTAACCTTTTTTAAGATAGTAATTGGCCAACTTACCAATTGTGGTTGTCTTACCTGTTCCGTTGATTCCGACAAACATCACTACAAGAGGTTCTCCCTGGGCCTTTTTCTCCTCAATCATTTCAGTCATGGATTTTCCCGGGATGTCAATGATTTCGGCAACCGCGTTTCTCAAAGCGAGGTATGTGTATTCTGTAATGTCGTTGCTTCTCTTGATTTTTTTACCTACCAAATCATCCTTAACGCTTTCTACAACAGCGTTAGCCACTTCCATTGCCACATCGCCCTGAAGGAGTTCCATTTCAAGTTCCCATAAGATGTCTTCCACATGCTTTTCGGAAATGGTTTTTTCACGAACAAATGAGAATAATCCGCCTTTAGCCTCACCATCAACAGAAACATCTTCTTTTTTATCTTTGCTTCTGCTCCAGAAGTGTTTTTTACCTTCACCTTCTTTTTCAACTTCCTCTTCTGAGTCCTCCTCAACAGCATCCTTATCTTCGGATTTGTCTTTTCTTCTGCTCCAGAAGTGAGACTTCTTCTCCTCAACAACTTCCTCATCATCCTCAGACTCTTCCTCTACTTCTTCCTCATCCTCAGATTCATCCTTGCTTCTGCTCCAGAAGTGAGACTTCTTCTCCTCAACACCTTCCTCATCATCCTCAGACTCTTCCTCTACTTCTTCCTCATCCTCAGATTCATCCTTGCTTCTGCTCCAGAAGTGAGACTTCTTCTCCTCAACAACTTCCTCTTCTACTTCTCCGCCTTCTGCATCCTCTGTTGATTCCGGAAGTGAATCTTCATCATCTTTCTTATCATTCTTACGTCCGAATGAAAAGAATGAAAACCTTTGACCTGATTCTTCCTGGAGGTTGTCTTCTTTTTCAGCTTCTTCAATGAGCTCCTCTTCCAACTTTTCACTAGTGCGTGAAAACTTCTTTTTTAAAGATTCAAACAAAATAATCCAACCTTATAAGTTAGTTAAAAATAATCAATAATGATACTATTTATTATCCTCATAATATTTAAAAAAAATGCTTAAAAAAAAGAAAAAAAGTTGGGATAATCATCCCATTTGAGTCATGTTGCCCTGTGCAGCAGCTGCGATTTGCTCTGCCTGAGCTTGAAGATTGCCTACAACATCAGTGACCTGCTGTAAGTTAGCTAACATTTTATCTAAGCTATCCTTTAAGTCTTCTTTTTGCCCAGCCATGATTTCGCGAGCGCCATCTGCATCTTTTTTGATGGCAATGCCTGAACCAATACTTACAATAATTTCATCAGTACTTTTAAGTTCTCCTTTAATGAAAGAACCAGCACCTACAGGAACGAAAGCTTCAACGGAATCTTTTCCTTCAATGTCATCTAAAGTGTTGGTTAATGCATCGATTTCTGAAATAGAAGCTTGAATCAATTCGATTTGCTGTTTGATTAATTCAGCCTGTTGAGAATATGCATTAATTTCATTAAGAAGATTGTTAAGTCTTTGTTGATCTTCCATATTTACACCTTAAATGCATCTATAAAATTTCTTTCACGATTGGGTCAAGAACTTCTTCTGGAGAAATTTCTTTAATTTCTGCAATAGAAATTTGGTTCCTGTTGATACCATGTTTACTTCCGAAACGGTCGTAAATTTTTTGTTCTACATCAGCTTCACAAGTAGCTTTGTATTCTTTAGTAAACTCATGATATTCATCGCCCATTACAAAAGTGCCTTTAACTCTGTAAATTTTTGTTATCATATTAAATCCCTCATGATTATATCAATTAAAAATCATCATCTAAAAAGCCTAATGCTTCTTCAACTCTAGCCATTTCAGGACCGGTACTGTCTTTAGCCACAATCGCACCATTTGAGTTGGAAATGATACATGCTCCAACCAATGGTATGCCTCTGCCAACAGTACCAATATCGCCTTCTACACCAAATACCTCTTGAGCAAAATTGATTTCACTTTTAACAGCTTTGCTACTAATCAAGAATCCTTTATTAGTAACAGTGATTAAAGAACCGATAATGTCGCTTCCAACCATTGAGGTTGCTTCGACATTTACATCCAAGGTTTCTTCAACTACTTGAATAGCTTCTTCGCCTAAAAATGGGCTTACAATAGCTCCGGTGTCGTTTGCCGCAATGATATTTCCAACAGCAGTATATTGACCCGGAATTGTAGCGACATTTAAGCCAAGCTTTTCAAACTGTTCAATTTCTCTATCCAAAACATGTGGGGAAACAACGATACCATTTGAATTGGCTACAGCTAAAGATCCTATGAGACTGCTTCCTGAAATAGAAGACTTGACAACATCGACATCCAAGGTTTCCTTAATTATTTCCGCTTTTTCATCCAAAAGGGTATAAGGAACAATAGCCAAATCATCAGTTGCCAAAATAAACACTCCTACATTAGGATTTCCTACAATATCTACTCTTTTTAACATATTGTTACCTCACATCACTCAATAGTATGGTAGTGTACTGCAGCTATTCTGCTAAAGTAGCTTGTACAACACCATCATCATCTTTGACTGCTTTTACAGTAATCTTAGAAGGTATTTTTTGAATACCTCTTTCCCAAATAGCATGATTAATAGATTCATCAATTTTTACTTCTTCAGCTTTCATGTGTTTGGTTAAAAAGTTTTTGACTTCTCTGATAGCTCTAGGAGCTCTGATAGTCCTTTTAACATTTTTAACATTTCTAAGTGGAATTGTGTAAACTCTTTCCATAATAACCCCTCATTATAATTTAAGACTGTTCCTTCTCCAATGTCTAGGTTTTGGTCTGTATCTAAGTTTACGGTTAGTTTTAGCATAAGCCCAGATTGGAATTCTCCTATTTTGTTTGTTTGCTTTTGCCATTCTTAATTTTTTAGCTAATGGTTTATTTCTACTCATTTTCTCACCTGTAACATATAATAATTATTTTTTATATCCGATAACACGAGTTTGATAATGTTCTGGGAATATATCCAGTGAATTTCCTCCCTTCTCATCAATCAAAGTCCTGATTTCAACCTCATAATCCGAACTGTTATCCCTGTTTGACTTTTCATGGGATATTTCGAATAGGTTTGATGTTATTAATCTAACAGATTTGTGACCAAAACTGTCCATATTTATATACTGCACATCTTTTCTATCTTCAAGGCTTCTTATCTGATTGATGTTGAGTTTAGGAGTTCTGTCATCACGTCTTGTTCCGTCTGCAATAATATCGTACTCACAGGCAACATTTTCTATGACATTTTCGTGAATAAATTTAATTCCGTCGTTTGGAAATCCATCATCCAATATCATATCACAGGTTTTATCCAGTATGTCAATGTCCAAGTCAATGACCTTATGATTGAAACCCAATGCCTCTGCGGATTTTGCCGCTGGAATGTATGATTTGTAAACACCAAAGTTAGCAGTGCATAATTCCACATCAAGACCCAATCTTTTAAGCATGACAGCCATGAAGGATGAGTCCTTGCCACCACTATATAATACACCAGCTTTCATCGATATTATTTCCTTGTAATTTTGATTTCTCTCTTTTGACCTGCAATATTTCTTAAGAGCACTTTTAACTGATCGTCAGTGACTTTTCCTCTTAAACTTCCGGCTTGAGCGGATTGAATCAATTGAAGTTCAATTTGATTAACAAGTTCCGGTTTGGTCAATTTGAGATTAGCCAATCTGGCACGGGCTTCGGGAGTCATGATCTGACCCAAAATCTGTTTCTTTTGAGCTTCGAATTGCTCCTGTGCTGCAGCCTGTTGAGCTTGTGCAGCAGCCTGTTGCTGTGCCTGATTTTGCATAGCGGCTTGTTGAGCTTGCAGTTCAGCCATTCTTTTTTGACGGATTTCATCTAAATCGCTCATATCAAACTCTCCAAATAAACTAATTAGTATTTTGCAAGTTCAGGAATATCTTTAATAATTTCAGCAGAAATTTTATCCAAGAATGATCTTCCTGCTGGGGAAACAACTCTTCCACCTTCGACTTTTTCAACATATCCTGCGTCTTCCAATTGGTGAAGTGCGGTTCTGATAATGGATCCGCTGCCTTTTCTGAAAACTTCAGGACGTACACCACGGTCTTTTTTACCACCGTAAAAAGTTCTTAAACTAATAACTCCCACAGGACCATCCATATAAACTCTTCTGATAATGGAAGCAGTTCTTATATACCACCAATCTGTGTTTTCCGGTTTTCTTTCCTTGTGAACACCAGTCTTAACAAAATTGGACCATGCAGGGGAATTGATTTTATCATTATTTTTAAATTCTTCTGCGACTTTTTCAATTAATAAATCTGCAGGTACATCAAATACAGTAGTCATATTAATTCTCCAATATTTTATTAAATAATTGTAGCTTAATCCACTGTAAATTTAAGACCTAAAAAAATAGGGCCTGTAACTCTAAATTTATAATGTTTAAGGCTTTTTCTTATAGATTACAGCAACGTGTCCTCTTACATCAATGAGCTGAGCTCTTGTTTTTGTGACGATTTCGTCGATGTAATCATCTTTATCTCTAGCGATATTTTTTGCAAATTTAAGTTTAACAATTTCATTAGCCTTCAGCTGACGTTTGATTTCTTCAATGACATTATCATTAACGCCGCCTTTACCAATGTTAATTGTCATCGCGGAAAGAGCTCTATTCATCATTTCTTTTTTTGATTGACTCATATTTAGCTCTCCTCTTAATCTTCTTTTCCTTGTGATAAGGAATCTTTATGACATGGCCACATTCACCACAAAAAATGTTAACTTCCGAGTTAACCAGCCGGACGGTGCAATTGTGACCAGGGTAAAGGAATTTCTTGCATTTGCGACAATATCTCCGCCTCCATCTTTCAGGGACTTTGGTATTGTACTTGGTGGACAGCTTTAAGGCAAGCTCAACATAGCGGTTGGAGCGCTCGGGATGGGTGATGAATTCCATCTCAGCACGCTTGAAAAGAATATCCATCCTTTCGGTTGCTATATCAATCATCCACTTCGGTCTTTTTCCTCTACTCAAAAATATCCTCCCTTTGTAGGATATAATATTCAAAATTGAATTAAAATGATTTGCGCAAATTAAAACAAAAACCATAGTTAAAGTTAACCTTAGGTTAATATGAATATTAAGAATAAATATGTTTATTGGTATTTATAAAGGTTGTGGATTTTGGGAAAAATCTTTCGAAAAAAACAAAAATAAAAAAATAAATAACACTTTCAAAATCCCCGATCGGATAAAAATCCAATCCACACAATCAAACAGCAATCATCAAGGCGATTATTTCAAAAAAAAGTAAAAATCACAAACGATATAATCAAAACGAAAAATCCATACGACAATAGCCGTATCGTAAAAAATAAAAAAAGTAGGAGAGATAAGATAATCTCCTAATTTCAAATTTATGCTTTTTATCTATTCGGATACCACTACATTTGCTGTTGTGCTTGAAGGTTTGTATATTTCATTACCTGCAAATGAAACAACAGCAGTATAACTACCAGGATCCAAATTCTTGGTAGATGCACTAACCCTACCTTTTGCATCGGTTTTTACGGTTTTGTTGATGTTGCCTAAGACCATATTGACTTTGGCACCGGAAATGACATTACCGTCAGCATCTTTTAAGGTGGCATATAGCCTGGAGCCGACATTATGAACAGCAACAACATCATTGGCAGATAATGTAGTGTCAATCTTATCTATAAACACATTGGCTGTAGTTTCTGATTTGTAGTAAGTGTCATCACCTGCATATGAAATCTTGGCTGTGTAATCGCCCGGCTCTAAAGCTTTAGTGGATACGGAAATTCTACCGTTAGCATTGGTTTTTACAGTCTTGGTAATGCTTCCTAAAACCACTTTGACTTTAGCTCCAGCAATAGCATTGCCGTCTGTGTCCTTTAGATAGACATACAATTTGGAACTTTCATTATAAACTCCGACAACGTCATCAGCGGATAGAACAGTTCCTGCTTTTACTTGAACCTTGGCTGTCATGCTTGAAGGTTTGTATATGTCATCACCAGCAAATGAAACCATAGCTGTATAATCTCCGAGATCCAAATTCTTGGTGGATGCGGAAATTCTACCTTTAGCATCAGTCTTAACAGTCTTGTTGATAGGACCTAAGACCAGGTTAACCTTAGCACCGACAATAGGATTGCCGTTGGCATCTTTCAGGGTAACATACAATCTGGAACTTACATTATAAAGTGCAACAACATCATCAGCGGATAACTCTGTAGCAATCTTATCTACAAATACGTTTGCAGTTGTATTTGAAGGACCATATATCTCATTACCTGCAAATGAAACAAGTGCTGTGTAATTGCCCTGATCCAAATTCTTGGTGGATGCGGAAATTCTACCTTTAGCATCGGTTCTTACAGTCTTATTGATAGGACCTAAAACCAGGTTAACCCTAGCGCCTGAAATAGGATTGCCTTCTGTATCCATCAGGGTAACATAGAATCTGGAGCTGACATTATAAACAGCTACAATATCATTAGCAGATAAAACAGAATCATATTTTACAAATACGTTAGCTGTAGTATTGGAAGGATTATACATCTCATTACCTGCAAATGAAACAACAGCAGTGTAATTACCGGAATCCAAGTTTACAGTGGATGCGGAAATTCTACCGCTGGCATCGGTTCTTACAGTCTTGTTGATATGGCCTAAGACCAGGTTAACCTTAGCACCGACAATAGGATTGCCCTTAACATCCATCAGGGTAACATAGAATCTGGAGCTGACATTATGAACAGCAGCAATATCCTTAGCAGATAGGCTGGTGTCAATCCTGGACATATAAATGACTTCACTGTCTTCAGCAGGATAATAGTACTCATCACCTTTAAATGAAGCTGTTACAGTGTAGTTGCCGCTGGTTAAAGCCTCAGGAACTTCATAAAAGACATAGCCTTCATCGATAGGAACGTCCTGAGTGTAGCTAGCGCCTTCACCGCTGACAGTGAAAGTCACACTGCCTACAACATTATCATCAATTTCAACAGTGATCACTACATTATTAAATTCATCAACAGCAATTTCAGTGATTTTTAAGTTAGCATCCATTTTGGTTACATTTAAAACAGCGCTACCGCTGCTACTGTCATACATGGCGGATGAATCTGTGTAGACGGCTAAGATATCATATACGCCGCTATCCTTATCGATCATGACTTCCTGGATTGCCACACCTTCAACAACCGGAATAGTTGCAACCAGATCATCACCGAAGTAGACTTTAACTTCACCGGAATCGATATTCATGAAACCTTCACTGGTTTGGACGGTTACGGAAACATTGACTACATCGTCTTTGATTGCTGTGATATCTGCAACTTCAACGGTTACAGGTATTAATTCTACAGTAAAGATTTCACTGTCTTCAGCAGGATAATAGTGATTATCGCCTGCAAATGAAGCTGTTACAGTGTAGTCACCACTAACTAAAGCTTCAGGGACATCATAAATTGCCTGGAATTCTTTAATAGGGACAGTGCCATTGTAACTGACATCATTTCCTTCAACAGTGAAAGTTATTTCGCCTTCAGGAACTTCCTCCATTTCTACAATGATTGTTACGAAATTGAATTCATCGACTATAATGTCTGCGATGCTTAAAGTAGCTTCATCCCTAATTACCTTTAAGGTGGCATTAGCTTCACTATCTTTAAGGTCACCGCTTAAATCAATGAATTTAGCTAAAATATTATATTCTCCTACTTCCTTATCAATAACAACTTCCTGCATTGCAGTGCCTGTGACAACCGGAATGGTTGCAACCAGTTCGTCGTCAAAGTAAACTTCCACTTCACCCTCGAAGACAATAAATCCGAATTCAGACTTGACGGTTGCAGTGATGTTTACTGTATCGCCTTTGTATGCAGTGATGTTATCAATTTCAACAACTGTTCCTGTTTTAACTTTTAATAATTCAATGTATTGAATATCAACGTTTACAGCTACAAGTTTTAAATCTTCAGGAACAACATAATCTGTTGTGAATTCACCGTTTTCCATTACACCTTCAATGGAGCCGGATGTGGTGTCAATAACAACATCTCTTGGGATTGTTATTGGAGTTGCTAAAGTGCCGTTTTCTTCACCATCGGTCCATGTGTTCAGGTCGACTGTGATTTTAACGGTATTGCCTTCAACAAATGGAGTGTCATTGGTTGCAGTCAGGATAACCCATCTTGTTAGTGTCGGTTTATAGTTGTATCCTCCAACAAAGTCATTAGGATCATCGTTGGAACCCCACCAATTGTCGTTGAGAGTTATGGTAGGAGTGACAGTGTCTGTCTTGTATCCGTAAACTGCAAATCCGCTTGGGTCTTTGTTTGCAAATATTACTGAATTGGAAACATCCACAGTCGTAGCCCTTGCATAGATTGCCGCACCACATGTATCCGCAGTGTTTTCTTCAAACAAGGTGTTTGAAATGGACAATTTACCGGATTTTTGGGTGTTTGAAAGACCTACCATGTAGATTGCTCCACCACCAGTATTGTCTTTTCCGTTAGCATGGTTTGCAATGAATCTGGAATTGGTGATTGTGTATTCAGCGTCTGAATGAGAAACAAATATTGCACCACCGGATGATTCATCCAATGCCTCATTTTCGATGAAGCTTGAATTGTCTATGAATAAACCAGCAAGTTGCTGAGCGAAAATTGCTCCACCGCCGGAATTGTCATTGCCTAATGCTTTGTTATTTTCAAATGTTGAATTGATTATGGTTAATTCAGCATAGGAATTAGTGAATATTGCTCCTCCCATTTTTGCAGTGTTGTTTGCGATAGTTGAATTTATAATAGTCAATTTACCGACATTATAGATTGCACCACCGTTATTTTGACCTGCAGATGAGTTGGCTAAAGTACAGTTGATTAATGTCAATTCGTTAGCGTTGCCGAGTAGTGCCCCACTGTCAACAAGGGAAGCACCGTTAACCATGATTAAGTTTTTCAATACTACACTGGCATCACTGCCAACGTAAAGGATACGGTCGCTGTTTTGAGCATCAATAACGACAGTGCCGTTACCGGTAATGTTCAAATCGTCTGAAATGATTCCCAAATCAGTAGTTGTGTAGGTACCTTCCTGAATAACGATTAATCCTTCATCAGCAAGTTCAATTGCTTTTGCAATAGTGGCTACAGGAGCGTCTTTGGAACCGTCATTGTTATCGTCACCGTCAACGGCAACATAAATGATATGTGGTTCCACAACAACAGGAATGATTACTTCAGCATCAGCGCATTCAACAGCAATGAAAGTGTCAGCTACAACTGCAGTGTATCTAGTGGAAGCCTGACCTGCAATCACAGGTAAAGTTTCATCCAATCCGCCGGATGAAGAGCTTACGGACACATTGAATCCGTCAGGCAATACGTCATCGTAATCGGCTATGGTGCCGTCGGTTGAGTTGGTTGAGTTGAATGCAACTGTGAGAATGCCTTTTTCCTGGTCATAATCGGCAGTCATGATTACCCATTTTTCAACATTGGCATTGGTGTTTGCTTTGGAGTTGTCACCCCAGAAGTTGTTTTCTGCAGAAACAATTGCACCATCTGCCGCATTTACTGCATAGCCTGTGAAACCTTCTCTAGGTATTATGACTGAATTGCTGATGTCGAGTGAACTGGAAGATGTGGCAGTGGCGCCTACATAAATTCCTGCATCTTCAACATCCTGATAGTTGCAGCCGTAGTTGTCAATGAAGACAGAACTGACAACTGTCGCTTTGGAAGTACCGGTTGTGTAAATTGCACCACCAGCATATGTGGTTCCGGAAGCTGTGTTATTGATGAAAGTGGAGTTCACAATATTGGCTTGAGTTTTACCTGAAATGAATAATGCTCCACCAGTACCAGTGACTGCAGTGTTATCTTCAAATGTACAATTAATAACTTCTATATCGCCAGTAGTGGCTGAAGTTGCTTTGGAGGCGTAGATAGCCCCACCATTTTTGACCTTATTGTTTCTAAATACAGTATTCTCAATGACGGCATTCGCACTATTTGCATAGACAATTCCGTAGAATGTTGTAGAGCTAGTGAAAGTTCCAACAAGAGTCATATCATTATCATAGAACTCAGAATTATTGACGGTCAACTCAGTTCCTGATGCGGAATTGATAACTCCTCTGGAAGCGACATCATCATAGAATATGGAATTGTCAACAGTCATGGTGCCTTTGGAATTGAGAATAATGCTTCCACCAGTGCCGCTTGTAGCAGTGTTGTTATAGAAAGTACAACCGTCAATAGTCAGATTACCATAATTCGCAATTGCTGCTCCATTTGAATTTTTAGCATTGGTAAATACAAGATTTGTCAGGTTGAGGTTTGCATTGTTTTCGATTATTCTCTTCAAGCCACCGTCAATGGTTACAACATCATTTTCATATCCGCGAATGTCCAAGTCCTTATTGATTGCTAAAGTGGAATCAATAGCATAAGTTCCTTCAAAGATGACTATTTTTCCCCTTTCAGCTATTTCAATAGCATGAGCAATTGTTGCTACAGGCTCATCGAAATAACCTACATTGCTGTCATCACCATTAGGGCTTACATAAACAACTTCAACGACAATAGGTTCATTGATGTTGATTAAAGTTGTATTTACTGCTTTGGCTGATGTGATGTTGATTTCATCCACGCCGCCAATGTCTGCTGTGTATACGAAAGTGACAGCATTGCCTTCGGTAGTGGCTGAATCCTTGTCAAAGAATCCTTTTATTGCATCTGCACTGACTTCCACTTCAGGAATCTTATCAGCTAATTCGTAAAGGGTGCCAGTGGAATCGGTATAATGAGCAAAGTCAACAGCAAACACGATTGTATCGTTGATGTCTAAAGGATCTTCTGAAGTCAAGTTGTTGACGACATTCATGACAACCCATTTGGATGCATCGAATTCGCAGTCTTCATATCCATAGCCATAATCGTCCTCATATTCGCCTGTGCCTATTAAGCTGCTAGGGTCGTCATTGGTTCCCCACCAGTTGTATTTGGCATCCATCACATTATCTTCACCATTGTGGTAGATGACATTGCCTTGAGTATTGTCTATTATTGCACAGTTGTTTATTGTGAGTTTCCATCCGTTATATATGGTGTTTCCGTTTCCGGTAGCTGAATTGCCTACAAACTTGGAGTTGGTTATGACTGCAGTTCCCAATCTTCCGATGTTGATTGCGCCACCTGTTGCAACGCTACCTACATAGTCTTTAGTAGCCCTGTTGTTAATGAAAGTTGAATTGTTGATGTTCATTGAATAACCATTGATTGCACCGCCGTTTCCGGTAAGGACAGTGTTGTCAATGAATTCAGTTCCTTCCACATTCATTACAACATTATTGCTGGTAGTGTATACGGTTCCCAATTTGCCTGTGTTGCTTATGAAATGGGAATCGATTAAGTTGAGTACTGTATTTTTTGTTGTGGTTGATACGTCAATTGCGGCATAACCCTGACCGATGTCTGATCCGTCATCGATGAATGCGACATTGTCTTTCAATGTTGTATTGACGAGTGTTACGGCAATCGGCTTGTTATATCCTACACTTGCATAGATAATTCTTCCTGCAGTACAGTCAGAGATTACACAATCAGTAATGGTAGTGTTTCCTGTAGTGGTGATTATGCCTCCAAGGTATGAACCGGTACAATCACTGATGTTCACATTGTTCAGGAACAGGTAAGCGTCAGCATAATTGTATACGGTACCATACTGGTTTCCATTTCCATTGATTAATGCCAGATTATTCAATTCAACAGTGAATCCTTTTACAGGACTGGAATATGGCATGTCGATTAGTTTTTCGATTCCGTCAGCATCGATAACCACAGCACCGTCACCTGTAATGGTTAAATCGTCAGTAATGGTAATTGAAGCGCCAGGCTTATATGTACCTTCATTAATGATGATTTGATGTGATCCTCCGACAAGTGTTGCAAGTTCAACAGCTTTGGCTATGCTTGCTACAGGAGCCTCTTCGGAACCGTTGTTGTCATCGCTACCATCTTTTGATACATAGATGATGCCGTAATATGGTGGCACTTCAGGTACAAAGCTCAATTCCACAAGGGCTTCATCACATGAAACGGAAACAATATCATACAAGTCGCCTACAGTATATACCGCGCTTTTAGTTGCGCCATCACTAATAGTGAGAGTTGAAGGCACGATTGTTCCATCATTGGATGATAATTGAACTTCGTATGTTTTAGGAATAACTCCACCAGTCAATTCTTCGATTTCACCAGCAGTAGTGTTTACATGATTAAAGTCAACAGTTAATGTTACTTCATCCCCAGGGATTGCTTCGGTTACATCTGCAACAACATTCATTATGACCCAATTGTTCATAGTAATGCCTGAACCGGTTGTTTTTGAACTCGGATCATTGGTTCCCCACCAGTTGTTGTTTACGGTAGCTGTTGCTGAAGAAGTTCCAACGGACAAATCATTTACGATTGAAGAATATGAAATATCCAAATTAACCTTATCCACATAAATTGCAGGCAATGTTGAACTAGCACCTACGTTATTTTCAATGATTGAATTTGTGATTGTTAGTTCGGATGTGTATCCGGTAGGTGATGATGCTTGAATAGCTGCAGCATATCTGTCAGCATCATTATCGGAAATTTCACAATTGTCAATGCTTGCAGTTGAATTGTAAATGTATATAGCACCAGAGTCAGCAGTCGCATGGTTATTACTAAATATTGAATTCATAATATCAACTGTTCTTGCTTGTAAATAACAAGCTCCACCATTGTTTGCTGAACAGTCTTCAAAAGTAGAACCATTAATCAATACATATAGTCCACCGCCACCACGGATGGAATAACCAACGGAAATAGCTCCACCCCAAGTACCGCTAGCATTTAAGTTAGTGAAACTGGAATCAGTTACCTGTAAATAACCACTAGCATATTTCAGATATATTGCTCCGCCGCCACCTTGTTTTGTAACGGCCATATCCTCAAAGGTACAGTGGTCGACAGTTACATTAATCACAATAGTATTGGAATTAGAACTACCCATAGCCTTTATAGCACCACCGTTTTGTGCTCTACTGTTTCTAAATTTAATGTTAGTAAAAGAGACAGACGGATTATTGCTTAATATGAAAATACTGATTGTATCTGCATTTCCATCAATCACAACATTTCCATCACCAATGATTGAGATTGGAATATCGCTGTCAATCTCAATGCCATTTTCAGTATAGGTACCTTCATTGATAATGATTTCACCAGTTCTGCCTTTAGCAAGCTCAACCGCTTTTGCGATTGTAGCTACAGGGCTGTCTGCTGAACCTGTGTTGCTGTCATCCCCGTCCACAGACACGAATGTAGAGTTTTCATCGCCGACAGGTTCATCACTAGGTTCATCTACACTTGGAATTGTTTTGCCTTCAGGCAAAGGACTGCCATCGTTCAAAACATAATCGCCAGCATCATTTACAATTACATAATTGTTTACGGTTGTTCCGGTAATGGTCGGGTCATTGCTTCCCCAGTAGTTGGAATCCGCATTGATTGAATTGGTACCACTTGTACCTGCACCATATACAGGCAAATCAGCACCAGAAGTAGTAATAGTATTATTAGCAATATAATTGTAGTTTAAAACAGCTGTTCCACCAGTATTACAAAATACTAAATAATTTGTAGCGCTGTTGTTTACGAATACTGTTTGCTCAATGGTTAATGTATTTCGTGCAGCATAGATAATTGATTTTCCTGTAGCTCCAGGGACTGTATTGTTAATAATGCGTGAATTTGTAACTGTAGCGATTCCATTTGTATAAATCATAGCATATGTATTTCCGCCGCAGTTATATATTCTAACATTGTCAACAGTTAAACTAGATTCCGCATTCACAGTATATATTGGTGCATATGAGAATCCGGTTACGGTATTTTGAGCATTGTCAATCAGAGTGTTTTTAATATTGTAATTTCCAGCGCCCTGGAAGTAAATTGCAGTTGCACCTTTGTTTGTGGTTGCTGCAGAATTTAATATATCAACATCCTCTATGTTTACAGTTCCTGTTGTTTTAATCCACATTACACCGTATTTTGATTTACAGTTATCAAAAGTACAGTTGATTACATCCAGATTGCTATCACCGCCCACATTTAATGTTCCAATACTTCCGGCAGTGATATCTATAAAGTTCAGATTTTTAAATGAAAGGACAACACCATTTTCAACTGTCTCAAAGACACCATTGGTTGCAGTGGACTTGATGATAACACCGTCCCTGCTTTCACCAACGAAATTTATTGATTTTGTGAAAGAGAATTTGGTATCTTGAGTATATTCACCATCCTTTATAAAAATTGTTTCTCCACCGGTAGTTGCAGCACTAACAGCGGAAGAAATGGTTTTATAAGGTTTGTCCTCCGTTCCTTGTTCGTCTCCATCATAACTACCATCCACATAGATAGTAGCTTCCCCCTCACTCAACAAATCACCTTCCGCTGATTTGAGCGAATCGTCTAAAGAATCACCCACATCAACGCTGACCGCATCTTCAGCAGTCATATTATCATTGTCAAGTGAATCAGTTGCACTTGCAGTACCCATGACGGCTAGCATCACAAGCACAAGAAGCGCGCTAATAAAAATTTTTTTATTAACCTTCATTAAATCACTTCATCAAATTATAAAGTCAACAAAATAAAAAATAAAATTAACTTTATAACTGATATATATGTAATACAAGCATATAAATATTAAGCATACTTGAAAAAAAATAAAATATATTTTAAAATTTTTTAGGTTTTGCTAAATTTTAGAAAAAATATTAAAGAAATAAACATTGAAAATAAGATTTAAGAAAACAAAATGACAAAATAATTATACAACAAATGAACCTATTCAAAATGCACAATTGAAAAATAATATTAATGATTTGAAATCAGCCAATCCATAAAATCAATTTCACCAAAAGAAAAGGTTTTCTCACCGGAAATAACACAAATAAGATTATCAACAATTTCTTCAACAGTCAAATCACTTGCATCGATTTCCGATACGTTTTCACCATGGATTTCATAAGCCTCGCCGCTGCAGATTCCCATCGCTTCCGCCTCCAGGTTTTCACGAATCTTTGCTTCGGAATAATCACGTGCCCTTAGGCGATGCTCCAAAATCTCAGGCCTGACCCTTAAGACAATGACCCTATCGGCACCATCACACAAATGTGAAAGATGCCCTTCAAAAATGAGCATCCCATCATTGCCTGAAATAATCTCTGATACTTTCTCATTAAGTGCAGGAATATCTATGACCTTGTAGCCTTTCTCATCATCAATGCCTAAAACAAAATCATTCTCAATTGCCAAATCATTAATTTTAACAAGTCTGCAGTTTAACTTATCCGAAAGCAGTTCGCTGACTGTGGTCTTTCCAGTGCATGGAGTTCCACTAATAAAAATAGCTTTATTCATAATATCAAAAAAGAAAAGAATTATTTTTTCAAAATAATCCTTAAAACATCTTCATCTTCAAGCACATGGTCCGGCCCGACCTTTTGGCCAGGGAATTTGACTGAAGTTCCCCAAACCTTTGCATGCCTGAAATTCTTAACGAATTCCCTGTGCAGCTTTCTGCATGCATCAATTACAGTAGAACCTTTTTTGATTACCAACGGATCTTCCATATCCGCTTTTCTTCCTTGAGGTTTCAAATAAACGCGGACAAGATCCAAATTGTCAAATATGATGTCCTTCAACTCATCAATGTTTGTGTTTTTATCCGCTGAAATCGGAATGAAATCCGGAATGTATTTTTTCAATTCTTCAATATATTCATCATCAACCAGGTCAACCTTGTTCAGTAAAATCAGCATTGGAACATAGGATTTGTTCCTATCAAGCACGTCAATGAACTGGTCCATTGTCACATCATCCCTAAACAGGACATCGGCATTGATGTAACCGTATTCATTCAGGATGGACCTTATTGTCTTTTCATCCATGTGAGACAATGGGCAGGTTGAGGATACCTTTACGCCACCCAGCTTTTTCCTTTTGACAGTCACGTCAGGAGGCTGTTCGTTTGGTCTGATTCCAATAGCTCTTAACTCTTTTACAATAACATCAATGTGTTGTGGATTGAAAGTATCTAAAACAACTAATATTAAATCTGCAGTTCTTGCAACGGATAGAATTTCCTTACCTCTTCCCTTACCACTGCTTGCACCTGTAATGATTCCAGGAATATCAAAGATTTGGATTTTGGCATTCTTATGCTCCATTACACCAGGGACAATATCCAATGTTGTGAACTGGTAAGCCCCCACTTTACTTTCAGCATTTGTAATGTTATTTAGCAATGTAGATTTACCCACAGATGGAAATCCCACTAAAACCACAGTTGCGTCTCCAGATTTCTTAACATGAAATCCTTGACCTTTAGACCCGCCACTGCTTCTTTGTAAGGATTCTTCTTTTAATTTTGAAAGTTTGGCTTTAAGTTTGCCAATGTGGTGAGAAGTGGCTTTATTATATGGTGTCTTTTTAATCTCCTCTTCAATGTCTTTTATTTTCTCTTCTATCCCCAATTAAACCACCAAAAATAAATAAAAAAAGAAAGATTAGGAAAGGCCTAATCTATTTATTAGTTGAGTTGCCGCTGGAACTAGTTGAGTTACTGGATCCGCCGGCAGCAGTATTTTCAAAGTTTACTTTGAACAACATTACTCCAGGCTCAGTATGGACATTGGAAAATATGTCCTGGCCTGCTCCACCGAACAAGTACAAGCGAGTGAACATTGAGTTAACCAATTCGTTGCTTATCAAGAATGGAGTGTACTGATTCTCATTACCTATTAATAATAGTGTGAAGTTTCCATCATCCGCATCCTTGATGGTCTCATTTTTCATGAGATATCCATTTTCAATTACAATGATATTTGATGCCTTCAATGGATTATACTCAGTATCATTTATCATGATTTTTTCACCATTCTCTGTGTACACTGATTCGATGTGGGCTGAAGTAGTATTATTGCCAGTTCCCCTTTCAATAACTGCATTTACAGTCATTCCTTGACCCTCATTTATGGTCAAATTACCGGTGGAGCCTGGTTCAACTGTCACTTGTGCTTTTGGAACATAATAGTTGAAGTTTTTAGCAGATTGGTTTTCAAAGTCCCATCCACCGAAGTAACTCCACCATCCTGCTTTTACAAGCATATCTGAAGATGCGACAAATATTACCGGACGCGGATTATCAGGGTGAGTGTATCCAATAACCTCTGAAGCATTATCAGGGGATAACTTATATGTATCCACTAAAGTCTTCTTGGCGTCACTGGATGATTTCGGTAAGATATCAAGCAATATATCAACTGATTTGCCTGTGTCTCCTGTAACCTCAACCAATTTGGTGACTGCCTTTTCACCGGTTGTATCCAACATTCTGAATATGCCCGCTGACAGTTCCAGATTATCCGTAGACATCGCCTTACCCAGCCAGAATGCCCTTGATCCTGTTTGTGAACCTCCGTCGAATGTTGTCTGTTTATCGGCAGCAATCTCAAAGAGGTAACCGAAGTCCCACCAGGATGTGATGACTGTATCCTCAGGCTGAGTTTCGTCAATCCATTGCATTGCATTCCACATCGGGTCACTTGTACCCGGAACAACAGAATAGGAAGTCAGATAAGCACCACAAACTGTTGGAGAAACAAGTGCGATGACAATCGCTGCAATCACAACGTATTTCTTAAGCGGAACCTTAACTGATGCTTTAGGTTTTAAAGCATAAATAGTAAATAAACCCGCAACAGCAATTACTATGAACAATGCGATTGCATAGACATTATTCAATAAGGTCAATGGGATAGCTGCTAAAAATCCGCATAATAATAAAACAACAACCAACAACCTGTCATCATTTAATCTGTTTTTAACATAATCTCCTGCATAGCTTACAAAAATACCTGCAAGTAAACCGAATGGCACTGTAATAGTGGTGATGAACCTTGAACCTCTACTTACCGCAATTGCGGAAACCACTACCCATACAACAAACAGTGCTGCATACATTACAGTCAAACGTTTATCGGCCAAAATGTCATTATTGCCGCCGAACTTTAAATCGGCCAAAGCAATCTTGAACTTACGGTCATCATCGATTTTTTTAGAAGCAGCCAATCTGTTTCCTTTTTGAGGTTTTTTATTGGAGCTATCTTTAACAGGAGCTGCAGAACGGAATTTAAATGCTCTTGAAACTAAAACATACATTACTATTAAGCCTGCAAACAATATGGCAATTCCACCAATACCGTTGATTACTCCATTGGTGCTTGCTATAAATGCTGAAACCATTCCGCCCGCAAGCAATGCCGGTGCCTGCATCTCTGCAACAGAAATAAGTACATTAGGGAAACCGCCAGCAACACGTGAAGCGGATTGTAAGTTTAACAAGTAAGTTACACTTCCGAATAATGATGTGACACCATCAAAGCCTTTGAAAGCTACAAGTCCTATAAAACCCAGTACCCCCAGGATTATGATAGTGAGCAGATCCTTATTGTGGATTAGCCAGTCAAACTTATTCGAATAATCTCCGGGGTCATCCCAAATTTTAAAGAAGTATCCTGCAATCAGATATACCACTGCAAATATGCCCATCACACCTATGTAAAAGATGTAACCTGACCATGCTTGCGAAAACAATCCGATTGATATGATTGATAGTATCGCATATACAACTTTTAAAATAATATTATCTGTTCTCAAAGCCTCAATAAAGAAGAATATAAAGAACAGCGGGAATATGTAATAGAACATATCTGTATCGAAAAATCCAGGGAATGTGTGTGCAAAGTAGTTCGGAGCAAGAACTATAAGTAATGTTGCAACAATTGCCCCATAATCGTTAGTAATTCTTCTTGCGAATATGAATACCGGAATAACAGCTAATGTGGAAATTAATGCGCCAGTCCAGAAAGCAACTTCTTTTACTGAATGATTTCCTCCAAGCATACTATTCGCAATGTCATGTAACCATGATGTGACATACACAATGGCGCCCTCATAATTAACCTGATTACCGTCAGGGGCCAGCCTATGCATATCCCACTCACTTCCATTAATAACTTCATCCCCGAAAATGCCGGAGTCTACATAATTCTCAGTCAACCTTAGGTTATAATATGAATCCATTTCACTAAAATAAGGAAGACCTGATGAATCTATATAGTCCCCTTTTACACTGTCGCCGATAGAATTTAAATCGGCTGCGGGAGCTTTTAGTGCGAAAACAACAGCAAGTAAAATCAAAATAATGACTATTGATTTGCCTATTGTTAAAATTGTTTGTTTATTCATTGAAATCCTCTATTCATTTCGTTAATAATTAAAATTCTCTAAAATAATAATTTTAAACAAGTTATATTAAAATTATAAGAAACAAATAAAAATATTTAAACTTGACTTGAAAAAATATTTTTATTGAATAATATATATTTAATTCACCATTATTAAATATTATGTATATCTGAAAAATTAGAAAAAAGCAAAATTTAATTCAATTTGCTTTCCAGTTCCTCAAGTGAACAAGTGAACTTGCATTTTGGAAAACCGCTGCATCCAACAAATTCGCCAAATCTGCCTGATCTTTTTAAAAGTGGCTTGCCGCATTTAGGACATGCCCCTACCTCTTCAGGTTTGTATTCCTTTGAAGTATCCTTGCCGCAATTAGGGTCAAGACACATTTCACGCCTATTTTTGCCTTTGCCGGCCGCAATCATAGGAAGACCGCAAATTTCACAGGTCTTTTTAATTACGGAAGCGTTTCTCGGAAGGGAATAGGTTACATTACAATCAGGATAATTAGTGCATCCTACAAATTTTCCATAACGGCCTGCCCGTTTGACAAGCTTGCCTCCGCAGCTGCACTCGCCAACAATGTTGGTTGCCTGATAAGCCTCATACAATTTGGAACCGATGCCCTTTTGGTTTTCATCAATGTCCACCAAAATATCTTCAACATCCTTTTTACCTTCATCAATAACGCTTTCTTTAGTAGATGTGTTTTGATTGATGCCCTCAAGTTTGATTTCCAAATCTCTTGTGAGCTTTTCGCTTGTTAAATTACTGCAGTAGGTATTCAAGGTGTCAATGAGGTTTTCACCTAACTGATTAACCTCTATTTTGCTTCCCTCAATGTACTTTCTGTCATACAACTTATCGACAATGTCCGCCCTGGTCGCCTTGGTTCCCAGGTTTTTCTTTTCGAGTTCCTTGATTAATGAAGCCTGATTATAACGTGCGGGAGGTTTGGTTTCCTTTTCATCTTTAATAAGTTCCTTAACACTCATCAAATCTCCTTCGCTAACATCAGGGAATTTTTCATCATCTATCTTTTTAAACGGATAATGCTCCATCCACCCCTTATGAGTAACCCGTCTGCGTTTGAACTTAAACTTCTCATCCTCAATATCCAGAGTAGCGCTCATGGTCTCAAATTCGGCAGATTCAAAAAATACTGCAATGAATCTGTAAACGATCAACTCATAGATTTTTTTCTCATCGCTATTGAGGGATTTCGGAAGTATTCCTGTTGGGTGAATAGGAGGGTGAGCCGCATCTTCCTTTTTACCGTTGTTAGGTTTTAATTTGGAAGGGAGCTTGGAGATATGCTTTTTGAACTCAGGATTTGCAGACAGTTGCCTGAAAATATTTTCAAATCCAAGACTTTCAGGCAATTTTTGAGATGAAGTACGTGGATAGGAAGTGTAACCTGCACTATAAAGATTTTGAGCTGCATTTTGAGTTCTTTTTGGTGAAAAACCAAAGACATTGTAAGCTTCGGCCTGAAGACCGCTCAAATCAAAAGGAACAGGAGGTCTTGTTTTTGATTTTGTAAACTTGATTTCATCAACGACCGCATCTTTTCCCATACATTTATTGTAAATCTCATCAGCACGGGCCTTGTCAAATATATTCCTCTCAACATGCTTGATTTCAATACCCTCAAAATCAAGAATAGCCCTTATAATCCAATAGGGCTCAGGAACAAATTCGCGGATTTCCTTTTCACGTTTTACCAGTATTGACAATGTTGGAGTCTGAACCCTACCAACGGACAATTTTAAAAATCTGTGCTTGGTTTTCTTAACGGAATCCGATAATGCAATGGAAAGGTTCATGCCAAAGTAATAATCTATGATATGTCGGGCAATACCGTTATCGACCTGATGCATGTCAATGTCTATCCTATTTTCATAAGCATCCACAATATCCTTTTTAGTTAATGTCGAAAATTTCATTCTGGAAACATTATTCAGTGCATCCTGGCCACATGCATATTTCAAGGCATTGTAACCAATCAATGTCCCCTCAACATCATAATCGCAAGCATGAACGTATGAATCAGCATTTTTACCGAATTTTTTAATAGCCCTTAGGTAATCTTTTGTGAATGCACTGCTTTTGCTGACTTCATGGGAAGGAGCCCAGTGAAGGTCAAAGGCAACCTTATACCTTTTATTTTTTTCAGGAACCAATGAATACAAATGACCAACACCGGATAAAACTGTAATATCCTTTGAATCCCTTTGAAGTTCCCAATATTTAACTTTCTTATTATACACTTTCTTTTTAGCGCTTGGTGAAAGCGCTTTAGCTATTTTTTCCGCCGAACTCGGTTTTTCGCAAATTATTACTTCATGCATTATATTTACCCAAAAATTTTTTTATAGAATATTTTAATGAAATTTTTAATATAAAAATATTACTATTCTGAAATTAGTAATACCCCAGCATGAAAAAATTGCTAAAAAAAAGTGAAGTTGAACGAAAATTCATTATGGGATTGAAAGAAATAGCAGATATGAATGAATACCGGTGAAAACTACCAAATCGATATAAATACCACTTTAAGAGCATTCATTCATAGGTACTTTAATTACAGTGTGCACAAAATTACATCACATTTGAGAGTGGACTTGTCCTTCTTGAGGCATAGCTTTTCATCCTTAACGATGACCTTGTCCTTGAGCTTTACGTTGTCATTATCAGTGTACATTACAGCAACCTGTCCTGGTGCGACTACCTGTTTCCAATTCTCATCCACCGCCTGTGTCTTGTCATTCAACTGAACCTTCAACTCGCCGCCGTCAATGTCGACAACACGACCGATGTCACCGTTGTCGATGATTTTATAGGACATTTCAATTTCCAAATTTTGTTGGACAAGCTTTTCAATCAGATCCTGCCGGAATCTGGCCAGCAACTTAATGTCATGGTCAATTGTCTTGTTCAGATTCAATTGGGCGGTTGTCTCTGAATAGGTGGGGTGCTTAACAATAATATCGAAATCATCTCCGACGGTAGGTGTTTTGGAAGAGACCTCGCCTAAGATTTCCTCAAAGACTTCCCTCATTGTAATCAAATTTTGAGAAGCTTTCCATTTGGCGGAAATCAATTTCTGAGCTAACTGTTTTGCATATTTGTTTCCGAAAATGATTATTCCATTATTGCCTGCTTTACGGGATTGAGTTTGGGAACCCAACAGTTCAACCAACTGAAAGCCGTTAGTTGTACCGTAAATTCTTCTTCTTTTTGTTTGAAAAGTTCCTTTGGAGCTTACTTCACCACGAATAATCTCTCCAATCTCAAGCAGTTTGCTTGCACCGTCGGTGATTTTGACTGAAACGTTTAATTCGTCGGCTCTCTGCAAAAATTCATCGTCGGTTTGAATAGTTCCATTATACAATTCATCTTCTAAAGCATCCAAATCTTCCTTATCTCCAAAATAAGCGATTTTCCTCTTATCGGCCGCCATTACACAGCCCTTTTTACCCATGTATGCAATGATTAAACTCATGATATCCCCGATTGATATTTTTTAAAATGATTACATATTTTAAATCCTAGTATTACTCTATCAATCATACATTATAAAGTTTAAAGAAAAATTGATAAGAAAAATGTTGTGCCGAATTGGTGATTAAAATAATAAGCACAGCAACATTAAAAAATAGCTATTCCTTTTTAGCGGTCAGGTCTTCATTATAAAAACGATAAAAATCAGCACAGAAATCACAGATTGGAAACTGGCCATTCCTATAATAACCTAATTCTGCCTTGTTCATGTCAAACTTCTTGCCGCAGATAAAACAGGTTTCAATTTTTTCTTCACTCATAATATGACCCTAAAAAAAGTAAAAAAAAGTAGGTTAAATAACTTAACCTATGTTGTATTTTTGCAAGAGTAAAATCTCTTCGGTAGATACTTTTCCACCTTGTTTGAATTTTTCAAAGATCTCTTCAGCCCTTTCCTTTTCTTCACGGTTTTTGTTAGCAGCAGGTGAAGATTTGTTATCGGATTTTCTACGTTTAGGTTTGTTGGAACCTAACTTCTTGTTGATAACATGAATATCGCTTAAGATAGCTTTGAATTCTTCATGTTTAGCTGAAGCATTCTTACGAGCTTCGATGAATTTTTTGTGAGCTTCGTCGGCTGCAGTTCTGATATCATCAGTTTTTCTGAAGTAGGTGAGCATTTCTTCGTGGGCCGCTTGAGCTTTTTCAGAAAGTTCAATTACCTTTTCGTGTTCTTCTTCAGATACTTTTTTAAGCTCTTGTGCTTCATTTTTAACTGATTCGTCTTCGTGAATTTCCATTAATTGTTTTCTTAAATCATTTGCATTTTTAACAAGCTGATTTTCTTTTTTAATGTCTAAAACGCGAGTTTCAATGATTTTATCAATCTTTTTGATTTCATTTTCTATTTTGATTTTATCACGTTTACCAGAAGACCATTCAAGATTTTTAATCTTATTGTTTGCATCATTACGAGCCTTTTTAGCAGCTTCAACAGCTTTGTTGATTTCATTACGCTCGTTTCTGAATTCAATAGCTTTGTTTAAGTTTTCTTTTAAAGATGCATTTAACTCATCTCTAATTTTACGTTGTTCCTTAGCTATTTTGTTATACTCTTCTCTTTCATCAGCAACTTTGGAGATTTCAGCTTCTTTTTCGTCTTTTTGTTTTCTTACACCTTCCATGGTGTCAGCGAGAACAAAATTGGATTTAGGAAGATCTTTATCTTTTTTAGATTTAGATTTTTTAGGTTTTTCTTCAGCTGGTTCAGCCTCAACTTCTTCAACAGCTTCAGCTTCCTCAGCATTATCTTCCTCAACTGGTTCAGCCTCAGCCTCTTCAACTTCTTCAGTTTCTTCTTCAGCAACTTCAGCTTCCTCAGCATCGTCTTCCTCAACTGGTTCAGCCTCAGCCTCTTCAACTTCTTCAGTTTCAGTTTCAACAGCTTCGGCTTCTTCAGCGATTTCTTCTTCTACAGTTTCAGTTTCAGCATCATCAGTGGTTAATTGATTAAGGATTTCATCTAAGACTTTGCATAAGTCTTTTTCTTCTATTACTACATCAGCAATTTCTTTTACAGAATCTTTTGCGTTGAATGCTATTCCGCAACCTGCTGATTCAATCATGGAAATGTCGTTTGCGCCATCCCCAACAGCAACTACTTCATCTAAAGTAATTCCTGCTTGTTCGACATGGTCTTTTAATACATCCAATTTGGAACCGGATACTAAAGGACCAGTCACTTCACCAGTTAATTTACCATCTTCGACTGTGAAACTATTAGTATAAACTGTGTCAACTCCGAGTTTATCTTTAATTTTATCACCCACTACATCAAAACTTCCACTAATGATAGCTACATCTACATCTTTATCTTTTAGACAATTGATGGTTTTTTCTGCGCCAGGCATTAATGGAAGATCACAAGCAACTTTTTCAATGTCTTCAATAGAAGTTCCTTCAAGAAGTTGTACTCTATCCTTAATAGAAGTTTCAAAGTCAATTTCACCTTGCATAGCTTTTTCAGTAATTTTAGCTATGTCCTCTTCAACATTTGCTAATTTTCCTATCTCATCTATCGCTTCACCATCAATAATAACGTTATCTAAGTCAAATACTACAAGTTTAATCAATAATACCACCAAATTATATTAAATCTAGCTCACTTAATCTATCGTAAGCTCTTTCGACACCAAGTTTAGCGTCGCTTTTGGTTTTGGCACCAGTACATACAACTTTTCCGGAACCAAATAATAATAAAACCACTTTAGGGTCAGATAATCTGTATACTAAACCAGGGAATTGTTCTGGTTCATATTCAGTATCTTCAAGTTCTAAAGCTACTGCTTCTAAGTTTAATGTGGATTCTAAGTTTGCAGAAGCCACAATGTTTTGAATTTTAATTTCGAATTCCTCAGGAATTTCTGTATCGATTGTCCTCATTAAATCAACAGTCTTTTTGATTGCCAATTTTGAGTCATCTATAGATTTTGCTCCAGTACAAACAAGCTTACCAGAGCTGAAAATTAATGCTGCGGTTTTAGGATCTTTAAGTTTAAAAACTAATCCTGGAAACTGTTCACGATTAAAATTAACCCCTTCTAAAGCCTGTGACACTTCAGTAAGAACTATGTCTTTACCAATGCTTGCAGAAGCAACAATGTTTTCAATTTTTATGTCAACATCGGTCAATTTAAAACCTCCACTTAAGTTATTAAAATTAGTAAGTAAAATTTAAGAAAACAAAAAAGTAAGTTAAATTTTTACTAATTAAATATTTAATTTAAATAGTATATAAAGGTATGTTTATGTTATATAAGAAAAATTTTTTTGAGAAAAAATCGCGAAAAATAAAATAATCATCGGCTTGAGAACTTCATAAACTTGACAATCAAAAATCCGAGCAATCCTTTATTTTTATAGATATCATCGATTTCGCTTATCTCATTTAAAAGTAGTTTCATCTCGGATTTGGTGAAGTCCCCTTTTTTCAAAAGACTTAGATAATTGAGAAGGAAAGGATTAATCATCTTATTGTATTCTGCAAATCCGTACTCATTGCATTTTACGATAGCCAATTTATATGCCCTGATTGAATCCAAAACCAATTTGAAATTGACATTTTTGGTGACTGAAAGTTCAGCATCATCAAAACGCATGTAATAGTTGGTAATAAACTTGTCGTTTAAAAGGACAATTTCACCCCTGTTGTAGGCATCCAGCATGAAGTTCAAGTCCTCGCCTGCAACGAACTCAGGAAACTCACCGACAATTGACCTCTTAAATATCTTTGTCCAGAATGAAGGCAGAATCTTTAGGATTTCGGGATTCTGGCGGATATCTGAAATATATATCCTGTCCCTTACTTTTCCGGGCGAACCGTAAAACAGCCTGTAAAAAATATTGCTCCATAAAAAAGAGACAGCTCCTGAAAAATTCGGATTGAACTCCAGATCGTTTTTCATATCAATGCTATCCCCATATGGGGAGTATGATTTGAACATCAAATCATCGTAAACCCTATAGTACCTTCCGAACGCCACGTTTGCATCTGATGAAACGATTTCTGTGTATAACACCTCACATGCATCCTCCTCATATGTATCGTCAGCATCAAGAAACATTACGTAATCTGAGCTTGCCTTCTCAAGGGCGATGTTGCGGGGTCCCCATGCCGCACCGGTGTTTTCCTCCAGATGGATGGCCTTGAAATTAGGGTGTTTGCTGCAGTATCTGTCGATGATTTCACGGGTCCCGTCGGTTGAAGCGTCATTTACTATGATTACCTCAAGATTCTCAACGCCTATGCTTTGATTGACAACGGAATCCAGCGCCTGAGCCAGATACTTCTCTGCATTGTAGGCCGGAATTATTATAGATATCATGAATTCAGACATTAGTTGATTTTTTATTTTAATTCCTATTTAAATTTTAAATGAAAAAATTAAAAAATTAAAAAAGACAAACAAAACATTAATTAAAACACATTCGATGGCTGATAGTATGATAGAAGTGGAAGTTAAGGCAAGAATAGACAGTTTCGAAGATATTGAAAAAAGATTAAATGAACTCGGAGCCTTGAAAACCAAAAAGGAATTCCAGGAAGACATATACTTCAACAGTCCGGTAGTTGACTTTGCAAAAACCGACGAAGCTCTGAGAATAAGGACAACAATAAAAGAAGGTAATGAAAGAATTTTCATAACCTACAAGGGTCCGAAAATCGACAAAAAGAGCAAAACCCGAAAGGAAATCGAAATGGGAATAGACGACAGCGAGAAATGCGCAGGCATTTTCGAAGCGATCGGTTTTGAAAGGGTGAGGGCCGTGAGGAAAAACAGGCAATACTTCTCCTATGAAAACTTTGAAATATCACTGGACGATGTGGAAGGCCTTGATCCGTATATGGAAATAGAAATTGCCCTTGAAGACGGCAGCGACTACAGTGATGCACAAAACAGCATTTTTGAGTTGTTTTCAAAATTGGGCATTGAAGATGGCTTTGAGAGAACATCATATCTGGAGCTATTGGAAAACATATATTAATATAAATTAATAATAAAATTAATAATAATTAAAGCAATTTTGAGAAGGGATTAACTTTGCAATATTTCATAAGTCACTATAATAAAGAATGTGAATTGACATTTCCTGATGATATTACAATTTATGATACCACATTAAGAGATGGGGAACAGACCCCTGGCGTCTGCTTCAGCCTTGATGAAAAGCTGGAGATTGCAAGAAAGCTTGACCAATTCAAGATACACCAAATTGAAGCGGGCTTTCCAATCGTTTCCGAAAAGGAAAGGGAAAGCGTGAAGGCAATAGCAAACGAAGGTCTGAATGCCAAAATTCTCGGATTGACCAGGACAAAGCCGCAGGACATTGACGCCGCACTTGACTGTGATGTTGACGGCATCATCACATTTGTCGGAACCTCCGACATTCACCTGGACCATAAGATGCACATTACCCGACAGGATGCAATCAACCTATGCGAAACCGCGGTGGACTATGCCAAGGACCATGGACTGTTTGTGGCATTTTCCGCAGAGGACGCGACAAGAACAGACATCGAGTTTTTAAAGCGAATCTACGGCAAGGCTCAGGAATGCGGTGCAGACAGAGTCCACATTGCCGACACCACCGGAGCAATTACACCGCAAGGTATTGACTATATGGTAAGGGAGCTTGTAAAGGACATTGACATTGACCTTGCAGTTCACCTGCACAACGATTTCGGATTGGCCGTGATAAATTCAATCACTGGAGTGTTGGCCGGTGCCCAAGCCGTTTCAACAACAGTCAACGGCATTGGAGAAAGGGCGGGAAACGCCTCCCTTGAAGAACTTATAATGGCAATGAGAATACTGTACGGAAAGGACTATGGATTCAAAACCAAATACATCAAGGAACTTTCAGACATCGTATCAAAGGCAAGCGGGCTTCCAATCCCCTATAACAAACCAATCGTTGGAAACAACGTGTTCAGACACGAATCAGGAATTCATGTTGATGCAGTGATCGAAGAGCCACTGTGCTACGAACCGTACCTCCCGGAACTGGTCGGCCAAAAAAGGCAGCTCGTTTTGGGAAAGCATTCAGGATGCCGGGCAGTAAGGGCCAAATTAAATGAATGCGAATTAGATGTAAGTGATGATGAACTTATTGAAATCGTAAGACAGGTTAAAAAGCAAAGAGAAGAAGGCAAATACATTAATGATAAGGTATTTAGAGAAATCGTTAAGAATACTAAAAAATAAGGTTGTATTATGAACATTACAGAAAAGATTCTTTCCAAAAAGGTAGACCATGAAGTGACACCCGGGGAAATCATTGAAATTCCTGTTGACCTTGCAATGTCACATGACGGAACTTCCCCGCCTGCAATCAAAACATTTGAAAAAATAGCTGATAAAGTATGGGATTCAAGTAAAATAGCCATTATTTTTGACCATAACGTTCCTGCAAACACCATAGGCTCTGCCGAATTTCAAAAAGTTTGCCGCGAATTCATTAAAACTCAGAATATTACTAAGAACTTTATCCATGGTGAAGGGATTTGCCATCAGGTGGTTCCTGAAATGGGCCTGGCCGAACCCGGAAAGGTCATTGTTGGTGCAGATTCACATACATGTACATATGGTGCATTTGGAGCGTTTTCTACAGGAATGGGTGCAACAGACCTTGCAATGGTTTGGGCGACTGGAAAAAGTTGGTTCATGGTTCCTGAAGCCATTAAAATGGAAATTGAAGGTGAATTTAATCCATATATTGCGCCAAAAGATTTGATCTTAAACATTATCGGCGAAGTCGGAATTGCCGGCGCCACATATAAAACTGCCGAGTTCTGCGGACCTACAATAGAGAACATGGGTGTCGAAGGACGGGCAACCATGTGCAATATGGCCATTGAGATGGGTGCAAAAAACGGAATAATGGAACCTAACAGGGAAGTTATTGATTATATCTGCAAAAGAACCGGTAAAAGCGAATCCGAATTAGACATCATGAAATCGGATAGCGATTCCGATTACGAAAAAGAAATGCACTTTGATATAACCGACATGGAACCTCAAATCGCATGTCCAAATGATGTGGATAATGTCAAGGGCATATCAAAAGTTGAAGGCACTGCGGTTGACCAATGCCTAATCGGCTCATGCACTAACGGAAGATTATCCGACCTTAAGGATGCTGCAGAAATCCTAAAAGATAAAGAAATTGACGATGACACCAGATTATTGATACTTCCTGCCTCCCGCGAAATCTACAGGCAAGCAATGCACGAAGGGTATATCGACACTTTCATTGATGCCGGAGCCATAATATGCAATCCGGGCTGCGGACCATGCCTCGGCGGACATATGGGAGTATTGTCCGAAGGCGAAGTATGCATTTCCACAACAAACAGAAACTTCAAGGGAAGAATGGGCGATCCAGCTTCCTCAGTATACCTATCCAACTCAAAGGTAGTGGCTGCTTCAGCAATTACTGGAGTTATTACAAATCCAAAAGACTTATAGTTGATTTAAATGACAGACAAAAACGAAGCAAATAAGGCGCTAATCGATAAAATAAATGAAGTAGAACAAGAAAACAACAAAACCTTTTCAAACACTCAAAAAATTCTTTTGACAACTGACGGATCCATTACAGCCATTTTAGATGTGTTATATGGTAAGATTACATTAACCACTTTGGACCAGCACTTTGAAGAGGCCGATGAAAAACATGCAAGGTTGGTCAATGTTCCAGTTGGCGAGCAGATTAACTTTAGGGAAGTCATAATGCACAAGGATGACAAACCATTAATATATGCCATATCCCACATTCCGCTATCCAGATGTAATTACGAAATATGCTCAGACCTAATCAGGGCAGACATACCCATTGGCAGGATTCTGAAAACACATGACATCGAATCAAGAAGAGAAATTAGAAACATATTCATAGAAGAGCCGGACGACAAATTGAAAGAGATATTCGGCACTGATGAAGAGATGCTGGCTCGCGATTATGTTATCATAAACTGCGATGAAATTTTAATGTGGATTAAGGAAGTATTCCCGATAAGCCATTTTACCGAAATTTAAGTGATTACAATGGAACCCAAATGCAACATCATAGAAAATGAAATTCGAGAAACAATAACAGAATTAGAAGAAGAACACAATCTTAAACTATCAACTACCCAAAAAATACTGTTAACAATAAACGGACCGGTTACACCAATTTTGGATGTTTTATACGGCGAAGTCAGATTATTCATGTTGGAACAGCATTTTGAAAAGGCAGACAAGACCGTTGCTGATTTGGTTGGAATAAATGAAGGGGACGACGTGCTATACAGAAATGCCATTGTATTTAAGCGCAGACAACCATTAATCTATGTGGTGTCATATATTCCAAAAGAAAGATGCACTGATGAAATTGCTGATGAGTTACTTAAAGGAAAACTAACAACCGGCAAAATAATAGACAAACATAATATCGAGACCGTGCGGAAAATAAATAAGATTAGAATTGAAAAAGCAACACCAATCCTTACAGAACTATTCAAAACAACTGAAGACATGCTAACCCGCGAATATGTATTGATGAACAAGAAAAATGTAGTTATTTGGACTAAGGAATCATATCCTTTAAGCTATTTCAAAATATGAGTGGTTAAATGGCGTTGAATTAAAGGATACTGAAGTGCCAAAAACCATTAGCTATAAATACTTTGACGGAAAAAGCATTCCAATAGATGTATTTTACATCCCGTATCAATTCCTACCACATGAAAAAAAGGATAGGACATATATTTTTGATTAAATGATTACATGCACTTAAGAAAAATACCGTGCAGAAACCGCTATGATTGAAAAAGATTATGGCAAACAATAGCAATACGCAAATTCAAGTGATTAGATGAATACGCAAAGCAAACCCATACCGAACATAATTAGAGAAAAGATAAAGGAAGTTGAAGACGAAAACGACATAAAACTTTCAACCATACAAAAGATACTGTGTGCAATAGAAGGGCCCGTTGTTACAATGCTGGATGTCTTATACGGCGATGTCAACTTATTCGTATTAGACCAGCACATGGAAAAAGCGGATGAAAGCATTGCTGAAAAACTTGAAATAAATGTAGGCGACGAAATAAATTTGAGAGAGGTCATCATCCATAAATATGGTCGTCCGCTTGTTTATGGATTATCTTACATCCCAAAAGACAGGTGCAGTGATACTGTCATTGAAAAATTAGTTAGGGAAGACATAACTACCGGCAGAATACTTCTGGAGCGCGAAATAGAAACACTGACAAAAATAGAAAATATTTCAATCGAAAAACCAGATGAACACCTTAAAAATCTCTTCCACACTAATGAAAATCTATTAACACGCGAATATGTATTGATACACAAGAAAAATGTAGTTATCTGGTCTAAGGAAGCATATCCATTAAGTTACTTTAAAGAATAGGTGAAAAAACATGGGTGTTAAACTAAAAGATATTGTAGAACCGAAAACCATCAGCTTTAAAGACCTGGAAGGGAGAAGCGTTTCAATAGATGCATTTAACACTCTTTATCAATTCCTATCAACCATAAGGCAAAGGGATGGAAGACCCCTAACCGATGAAAACGGGAATGTCACATCACACCTTAGCGGAATATTATACAGAAACTCATCAATGATTGAAAAGGATATAAAGCCCATCTATATTTTTGATGGAACCGCACCCGAGCTTAAAAGCGAAACTCAAGCAAAAAGAAGAGAGATTAGAGAAGAATCCGAAAAAATATTCAAAGAGGCGCTTGCTGAAGGGGACACTGAAAAAGCCCACAAATATGCAATGAGATCATCAAAGCTATCCCCCGAAATTATTGAATCGTCCAAAAAGCTGTTGACATTAATGGGAATTCCTTATATTGAAGCTAAAGGGGAAGGTGAAGCGCAGGCAGCATACCTTGTTTCAAAAGGGGATGCATATGCAGTGGCCTCCCAGGATTATGACTGTCTCCTGTTTGGAGCCAAAAGGGTTGTCAGGAATCTGGCCGTCAGCTCAAACCTCGGAAACCTGGAATTCTATGAATTGGACAAAGTTCTAAGAAAACTGGACATTACCCGTGAGGAACTGATTGACATGGGGATATTGATTGGAACTGATTTCTGCGAAGGGCTTAAGGGAGTAGGTGCCAAAACTGCTTTGAAACTAGCCCACAAGGGACAACTGAAAGAGAAAATAGCTGAACTTCAAAAGGAATCAACCCACAACTTAGATGAAGTTCGTGAAATTTTCCTGAATCATGAAGTAAACACTGACTATAAAATCAAATGGGAAAATCCAAAACAGGATAAGCTTATTGAATTTTTATGCTATGAACACGGATTTTCCGAAGACCGCGTTATAAAGGCATCCGATAAACTTAAAAACCTCAAATCATCACAAGGCAGCCTTGATGCCTGGTTTTAAATAAAAAAAAGATATGGATATTTTCAACCCATTAAAAAACCGAATTGTCTTATTTCTGCAAATCCAACGGAACTTAACAAAACAACTGCAACAGCCGATATGTTTTTTCTGAATATGAAAAAAGAACTATTTGAGTTGCGGCAATTTTTAGAAATTTTTTCCTTTTAAGATTAACGCTTTATTGGACAAGCTAATAAGGTGGAAAATCTTCACCGAAGACATTTTTTGCATATTGAATAGCCAAATTAACCTGATGGGGATAATCTTTCATTATATCCCTCTCAAAACATTGCCTTGAAGGAGACCCTAAAATCAGCTTCAAAAGTTTTTCATAAGTGTCAATAGCCAAATCCTCATCAAATCCATATTTTTCAACAACAACAGGATTTAATTTCTCGGCACAGGGAAATTCTAAAGTTTTGCAAACCGTACTGGTTGAAAAATAAGTCATTCTGATTAACGGAGATACAGATGACACCAAAACATGATTTCCAACTTTAATCAATGGTGGAATGCCTGTCTTTTCATATCTTTCCATTGAAGTCAATTTATCGTAATTCTGAAGGTCATAACAATGGAGTTCAGTGTAAAAATCAGGTTCAAAGTATTTTATCAAGTCCAGTATCTTTAAACCCAAATCAGATTCATAATATTCCTTTTTGATTGTTGAAATGTAAGGTGTTTTATCAAAATTATAAAAATAGAATTGGCCGGGCGACAGATCTTCATCCTTAATTCTTTTAATGAACTTCAAAGACGTTACGCCTTCATTTCCATGGACCCCTCCAATAAATAATTTAACGGGTCCTTCACCATTATCTATGTATCTGAAATAAGACATGAAAAAAATAAGAATTTGAAGGAATTTTATGTTCCTTCCTGCCAGTTTGCCATGTAAGCTTTTTGCTTATCTGTTAATGAGTCGATTTCGATTCCCATAGCGTCTAATTTCATGCTTGCTACAGTGTAGTCGATTTCATCAGGTGCTTTGGTTACGCCGACCGGCAAATCGTTTTCTAGGATATGTTTTGCAGACAATGCCTGTACGGCAAAGCTCATGTCCATGATTTCTGCAGGGTGTCCTTGTCCACGTGCTGCGGATAAGTTTACCAAACGACCGTCAGCTAAAAGGTAGATTTTACGACCGTCATTGGTGGTGAACTCTTCAATACTTTCACGCACTTCTTTAACTCCGGTTGAAATTGCTTCCAAGTCAGGACGGTTGATTTCCACATTGAAGTGTCCGGAGTTCGCAAGCATACATCCATCCTTCATGTACTTGAAGTCATCGCCGGAAATGATATCTGCATTGCCTGTTACTGTAATGATTAGGTCTGATTGTTTTACTGCTTCCCTGATGGTCATCACCCTGTATCCGTCCATCCTTGCTTCCAGTGCACGGATTGGATCCACTTCGGTGACTATTACATCGGCACCAAGCCCTGCTGCACGAAGTGCTAATCCGCGTCCGCACCATCCGTATCCGCAGACTGTTACGGTTTTTCCTGCAATTACCATATTGGTTGTTCCCATGATTGCATCGAAGCTTGACTGACCGGTTCCATAACGGTTATCAAATAAATATTTGGTATAGGCATCGTTTACTGCGATGACTGGGAATTTTAATGCTCCATCAGCATGCATTGCCTGTAATCTGTGTACTCCTGTTGTGGTTTCTTCACAAGCTCCTTTGATGTGGCTTAAGAGTTCTGTTCTTTCGTTATGAAGAACCATAATCATGTCTGCCCCATCGTCGATGATTATGTCCGGTTTGTGGTCAAGAACCATGTTGATGGTCTGATAATACTCTTCATCATCCTGTTCTCTCCAGCCGTAAACGTTTAATCCCAGATCGGCTGCTCCCGCAACTGCATCGTCATGTGTGGATAATGGGTTGCAGCCGGTCATTGCGACTTCTGCTCCACCAGCCATTAAAGTCAGACCTAAATTAATTGTTTTAGGTTCCAAGTGTAAACATGATCCGATGGTAATTCCTTTGAAAGGTTGAGTTTCTTCATATTCTTTCTTAATGGATTCCAAAACAGGCATATGCTTTTGAACCCATTCAATCTTTCTAACACCTTCCGGTGCCAATGACATATCTTTAACTTTACTCATAGTAATCACTATAAAAATTATATTATAATACAATATATTATATTATAAGTTTTTAAATATAATGTTTTTTCTCAAAAAAACCAAAAAATCCCTTAAAAACAAAAACTTTAAATGTAATGATAATGATAAGTATATATGTTAGATGCCGGGGTGGCTCAGCTGGTTAGAGCGCACGGCTCATAGGGTAATAAAGCAGTGCTCTAGCTTATTCCTGGGATACCGTGAGATCGCGGGTTCGAATCCCGCCCCCGGCATCCAATATCCCAGGAATTTTCCATCTTAACCACTTTTTTTTAAACATCATTTTTCAAATCATAACTATTTTATATTTTGCAAATCAAAATAGTCATGTTAAGCTATTGAGGATTTGAAAATGTTATACAATACACTTGGAAAGACCGGTTTAGAAGTTTCAAGACTGGGTTTTGGAACTATGAGACTTCCGACAAAAGGTTCCAATGATCAGATTGTTGAAGATGAAGCATCTGAAATGTTAACCTATGGAATAGAAAATGGAATTAATTTAATAGATACAGCCTATCCATACCACAGCGCTACTTTAGAAGGCAGTGGAAACAGTGAAATTTTTTTAGGCAAATTTTTAAAGGAAAATAACTATAGGGAAGATGTCTTAATCTCCACAAAATCGCCTTCATGGGCTATCGAAAGAAAAAAGGACTTCGACCACTACCTTGACGAACAGCTCAAAAAGCTTCAAACCGATTATATAGACATTTATCTGCTCCACTCCCTTACAGTCCATGATTGGAACAAAGTAAATGACTTAGGCGTTTTAGATTTTCTAGATGACTGCCTTTCAAGCGGCATTGTAAGACATGTTGGATTCTCCTCGCATATCGAAGTCGATTATTTGATTGAAATCCTTGATGAATATCCCAAATGGGAAGTTGTTTTAACTCAAATGAATTATCTTGACGAATACTATCAATCCGGCGTAATGGGGCTTGACTATCTAAAACAAGTCAACGTTGGAAGCATGATTATGGAACCCCTCAGAGGCGGAAGGCTTGTTCAAAATATACCCCCATCAGTCCAAGATATTTGGAATAGGGCTGAAGTAAAAAGAACACCTCTGGAATGGGCATTACAATACTTATGGAACAGGGATGATGTTGACTGTGTCTTAAGCGGCATGACAAGCCTTGAACAGGTTAAACAAAATGTCGAAATAGCTTCAACTCCAGATAAGATTAATGAACATGACCAGGAAATCATAAGAGAAGTTGCAAGAGAGTACAGGACATTTTTAGGAAACAAATGTACTAGATGCAGCTACTGTATGCCTTGCCCTCATGGGGTGGACATCATCAACTGTTTAACTGAATACAATATTGCCCATATGATGAATGACCCTAAGGCCAGTGCAATGCAATATTTCACATTGATTGATGATGATTCAAGAGCGGACAGCTGCATTCAATGTGGAGAATGCATTCCCTTTTGCACTCAAATGTTAGATATCCCAGAAGAGCTCGTTAAAGTCCATGAATATTTTGGAAGTGAATTTGACCACTTTTGATTTGATTCAATTCATTTTTCAGATATGAAATTTAAACATTGAATCAACTTTTTATTTGTTTTTTATAATGGCTTGAACAAATAGCTATTAAAATTTAAAATCTATAGCATTATTTTTACTAAAAAATGTAAAACTTATACATTAATATATCAAAAAAAATAAATTACCATTATCTACCTATTTTTCAAAAACATTTATATACAATGAGGTGGAAATATATTTCCTAGGTAGGAAGATATTTTCCGACTACTTTATTATACTCAATATTCACAGCAATATTGGAGCTGATTTAATGAGCGACATTAACGAAGAAAAAATGGAAAGAATAATTGAACAAATGGTAGAGGACAATATTAAATTTATCCGTTTACAATTTGTTGACATTAATGGTACTGTAAAAAATATTGTCATTCCATTCAATAAAGAGGACATAGAAGACCTATTTAATGAAGGAATGTTATTTGACGGATCTTCAATTGCAGGATTCGTTGGAATTAATGAAAGTGATTTAGTATTGAAACCGGATATAAATACATACTCAAGATTATCCTGGAGACCTGAAGAATCTGCCGTATGCAGATTTATTTGTGATGTATGGACTCCGGAAAAAGAACCGTTTGTAGGAGACCCAAGAAGCGTGCTTAAAAAATCCCTAGCAAAAATCGGAAAAATGGGATTGAAATATAACATCGGTCCGGAACCGGAATTCTTTATCGTAGACATTGATGAAAACGGATATCCAATGCCATACGATGATGCAACCTACTTTGACGTGGAACCTCTCGACAAAGGCCCTGACTTCAGAAGAGAACTGACCTTAAACCTAGAGGAACTTGACTTTGAAGTGGAAGCTTCCCACCACGAAGTGGCACCTGGTCAAAACGAAATTGCATTCAAATTCAAAGACGCATTAAAAACTGCAGATGCTGTAATTACATTCAAACAAGCTATTAAAGCTATTGTAGATAACATGGCAACCTTTGACCAAATGGACTACAGGGTAACCTTTATGCCAAAACCATTCTTCGGCGTGAACGGAAGTGGTATGCACTGTCACCAATCCATATTCAAAGGCGACAAAAACCTGTTCTCTGATCCTGATTCAGACACCGGCCTATCAAAAGATGCGCTTCACTTCATGGGAGGGTTGCTTAAACACGCTCCTGCAGTAACTGCAATTACAAACCCTATTGTAAACTCATACAAACGTTTGGTACCAGGTTATGAAGCTCCAGTATACAGAGCATACGGTCTTAAAAACAGATCCGCTTTAATCAGAGTCCCAGCAGCCCGTGGAAAAGCTACACGTATTGAATACAGATCCCCTGACCCAGCATGTAACCCATACCTTGCATTTGCAGTGATGCTGGAAGCGGGTATTGACGGTATTCAAAACAAAATCGATCCGGGAGACCCTATCGAAGATAACATTTACACAATGACCGAAGAGGAAAGGGAAGCAAAAGGAATTAAAGTATTGCCATCCAGTTTATGGGAAGCTTACCATTCCCTTGAAGAAGACCCACTCATATTAGGGGCTTTAGGTGACCACATCAGTGAAAAATTCCTAGAACTCAAATATCAGGAATGGGACGAATACCGTGTCCAAGTATTCGGATACGAACAAAGAAAATATTTAGATATCTAAATCTAAATATTATTTTTTATTTTTTAAATTTAATTATAACTAATTCGTTAATTATGATTAAATTTAATTTATAAAGGGAGTTTTTATGTCAGAATCAGAACACCGAATGATTGAAATATTAAGGATATTGAGTGCTCAAAACAAGCCGACAGGTTCCAAATTAATAGCCAATGAATTAAAGAATAAAGGTTTTAATTTAGGGGAACGTGCAGTCAGATATCACATGCAAATTTTAGATGAAAAAGGATACACCGAGAGAATGGGATATTCCGGAAGGCAAATCACAGACCTTGGCCGCGAAAAATTAGAGAAAGGATTGATTTATGATCAGGTTGATTTCATCCACTCAAAATTTGAAGAAATGATTTATTTGACTGACTTCAACTACATGAATCAAAGCGGGAATGTGGTTGTTAATACTTCGACCATTTATAACGAAGAATCCGTTAATATACTTAAAAGCATTTTTGAAAGTGGTCTTTCTGTAAGCCCCTATGTTAATTTAAACAGGGTTGCAAACAAAGATGAAATCGAAGTGACAACATTATGCGGAACAACCATTGATGGGATACTCCTAAATGAAGGAATATCAACACAACCGCAATATGGAGGGCTCCTAAAAATTGAAGATTCAAGCCCCGTCGAATTTACGGAACTGATATCCTATAAAAAAACATCTGTAACACCCCTTGATGCATTTTCAAGTTCCAATTTAACATCCGTTTTGGATGTAATCAGCAAAGGCAACGGTATCATACCTGCAAACTTCAGATTGATTCCCGGAATCAGCAGGCAAAAGACAATTGACATTGTTAACAAACTGAATAATATCGGAATCGGCGGAGTGATAGCCATTTCTGAAGAAGGAAAGGACATATTGGGATTGCCTGTTCCGGATGGAACTGTTGGAATGGCAATCATCGGCGGTATAACACCATTCTGTGCGCTTAAAGAAATCGGACAAGAAATCGACATAAAAATAGCTGAAGAAATAAGGGACTTTAAAACCTTGTCGCCACTTACATCAACAATACACAATAGTTTAAAACCGCCGAAAGACAGCAACAATGCAAAACTCCCATTTTTACTTTCAAAATCCTGGAATTTAATCCAGCAAGTTAACTTTGATGTTGAAAAAAGAAAAGGAGACATCATAGCAAATATTTCATACATACATAAAGACGATGTTGATGCGGCATTATCCATTATGGAAGAAGCATACAACAACAATCCAAAATACATAAATCCATATTATAAATTAATAGATCATCCAACCGACGATGAAAAAATCGGAATAGCTACAATATGCAGTTTAAGTATCGATGGACTTTTAATCAACAACGGAATTAAAAGTACTCCAAAATATGGTGGTCTTCTGGAGCTGACCGAACCGCCATTGTTTATCGATTTGATATCCTATACCGGTACAACAGTGGATCCGCATAAAATATTTTTATCAAAAAACTTTACTTCAATCAGTAGAAATATCGGCCCTAACAAGATATTGGCCAGTGTAAAAGAAATTCCATACATTGCACGTGATTATGCAGTTTATTTATTGGATATTTTGAATAATATTGGATTTTCCATTTATAAAATCGGAAAACCTAGAGAACTGGTATATAACGCAAAAGTAGACAACTATAACTTCGGCGTTATTGCTGGCGGCGGCCTTAATTCAATCGGCGCCATTAAGGAAAAGGGCATAGACATTGAAGTCAAGGCCATTGAAAAGTTAATTCCTTTTGAGGATATGGACAGGCTGTAACTAAATTACAGTCACAACCACATCTTCACCATTTTTAGGCTTATGAACAAATTCTATTATATCATCTTCAACTTCATAAACATCTATTTCGACTGTAGCTCCCAATTCACTTTCATCAAGTGAAATTAGCATTTTAAATCCTGGTTTTCCAAAGTATTCTGAAAAGTCCATATTTAAAACTTCCCCTTCTGCAAAAATCCTATTGTAGGATATCTCCAAAATATCATGGATTTTGACATTTTCCTTTAAGTATTTCACAGCATCCTGTGTTGTTAACTCTAACTCTTTCATGTTACCAACTCCACAATATCATTAATTATGTTTTCTACTATATAAAGTTGTTCGTATAATATGAAACAAAATAATTTTTCCGTGAAAAATCAGAAATTATAAAATAAATATAAAAAATAGAGTTTAAAGAATTTCGATAATCAATTCTTCATCATCATGAATATGGCGCATTTCAATTAAATCTTCTTCAAGATCATTAAAATCAATTTCAATGGATTGATTTAATATTTCGCCATTTAACTGCATCGCTACCCTAAGACCTTCGCCGGTTTCCTCATCTTCTTCAGTTATTCCCAACACTTCGCCGGGAGCAAAAATACGGTTATATGAAACTTCCAAAATGTCCCTAACATGAACATTGTTCCTAACGTATTCAACTGCTTCATCAAAGGTCATCTGAACTTCTTTTACCATTTTATCGCCTTGCTTATTTAAAAAAAGAAAAAAGAGAGAGGAATTATAAATTCCTGTATTCTCTGATTGAAGTATATTCGTCGTCCAATTCGCCGTAAGTAGCTAATTTTTCTTTGTTAGCTTCAGCGTCTAAGTAAAGGTTACCTTTACCGTTAAGACCAATATCTCCAGTATATTTAATATATTTACCTTCGAAAGTGACACCGTCAACTTCAGGATCAACTACAATACCGTCAAGGACAAATCCTTCGAGTAATCTTCCGAGGAATCCGTGAATGACAATGTTACCGTTTTTCATTTGTCCACCAGGCCAACGGTTTACGTTACCGTCGATTTCGATGATACCTTTGGTCATGTGAATACCAGCTAAGATATCACAGTCACCTTTAACGTGGATTCTACCACCGGTTAAACATTCACCACATTGTTTTCCGGCGTTACCGCCTACAACAATTTGTCCTCCGGTCATACCTCTCCATTCACCAATGTAAGATGCACCGGTGAATTCTTTGGTGTTACCTTCGATTTCAAGGTATCCTCCGGACATTTCTCTTCCAGCGTGAGCAGCTGCATCACCTTTAACGAGAATGGATCCACCGGACATTTCAGCACCAACGTGTAAATCTACACTGCTGTTACATACGATGTTTCCAGCGCTCATTTTACAACCGATGTATTTTACCCTGTTTAAATCTCCGTTGAGAATCATTTCAACTTCAGCAGGACTGTCAGCTTCTCCTTCTACAGTAATGTCGAAGAAGTCAGTGATTGGGAATCTTGAGTTTCCGATTGGAACTTGATATTTAGCGAAATCTGCTTCAGTCCAGGCATAAATTTCATCAGGAATTAATTCATCAAATTCTAAAGCGATTGATGAAGTTTTGATTTGATCAAATGTAATTGTTTTCAAACTTAACACCCCTATTTACCATCAACGTCTACTCTAATTGGGTTAGATACATAGTGGTCGTGTACTGGGTAGTTTTCCCATTTAACTGAGTAGTATTGAGTAAAGAATGGCATGATGTTGTTGATAACTTTTTGTTCGTTTTGTTCCCATCCTTTTACGTTAACCCAAATGTTTTGACTTTCTTTAACTTTAACGATTTCTTTATCTTTTACTAAGATTTGACCATCTTTAATAGTGTATTCAGCTACATTGAAACCTTCTTCGATTGCAGCAGCTTCTCTTGATGGGTCAATATCATTAGGATTGATGTCATATACAGCAATGTCTGCTCTGTAACCAGGGGTAAGTGCACCTCTGTCTGTGAATCCGTAGATTCTAGCTGGAGCAGCTCTGGAAATAGTTGCGATTTCGTAGAAATCGTATTCTCTTTCGAGAGTTGGGAGAGTGGTTCTTCTTTGTGCCCATTTGTGGACTTCTCCGTTTTCCATCATTTCCATCCTTCTTTGGTTACTCATCAACCAGGATATGATTCTAGGATATCTGGTGTATGGACCTGCGTTAGGGTGGTCAGTGGTTAAACATACTTGCCATGGGTTTTCAATTCCTAAGAATAATTCAAGACCGATAGCCCATTGTAAGGTGTTAACAGGGTTTTTACCAGAGTAGATACATGGAATGATACCTGCTGCGGTTTCACATTCAATGTCCTTGTTGGTCCATTTAAGACCGGATAATTTGAATAAGTCGTATTCCATTGGAGCGTCTGCAGTCATGGTTGTGGTTTCATCCAAGGTTACTTGACCTACATCACAAGTAATGTGCTTGTGCTTGTTGATGTAATCAGCAAGTTCTGGTGCAGCAGATCCAGCATCTTTCCAACTGTTACCAGTGTAGGAGTGGAATTGTAAGTGACAAACGTGCATAGTTTGGTCTCTGATTTCAGCTGCTTTGGAACCTTTTTTAACATCTTTTACTGCGTCCATAGTTTCGAGAGTGGTAGTGTAGTTACCTGGGTGTCCTAAGTCGTTAGGGTGAATGTGGATAGAGTGAGGTAAGTTCAACATTTCATTAGCTTTTGCTAAAGCAATGATAAGTTCTTTGGAAGTTACGTCAAAGTATGGTGCTTTATCGTTTACACCGTGTACGTTCATACCCCAACCCCATGCTTCACTTCCACATGGGTTT
>NZ_JAZRHE010000136.1:0-13366 GCF_045644645.1 Methanobrevibacter sp. | reverse complement strand
CTTGGCCTCCGACTTTGGTGCTATCAATGGAAGAATTAAATGAAAATATAACAATTATTGAAGGTGAAAGAAAAAAACATACAAAAGCTTCTGAAGAGTATATCCATGTATTGTTTAGATATGATAATGGGTCTTGGGAAGGATGGATTCCATTAGAATATAGGAGAACTGGGATTTCAATTAAACCTGGTGAGGAGATTGCTTACCTTAACAAAATTTATCCTGAATTAAATCCCATAAATTATTCTGACTGGTTAGATAAACAAAAAAAATATTGGGATACTGAAAAACCAAAAGCTAATACAACAAGAGAATTTTTTGATAGTTTAATTAAAGGTGGTTGGCAATGTGTTGATTGCACGCTTCCAAAAAATAGAAATTGGGCTAGAAGAATTCAAGATATAAAAGAATTTGGATATACTCTTTCTACAGATACAAAAAGGTATTGTCCACATTGTGATAGTAATACTACACATATCTTGTTGGTGCCTCTTGAAAGAGCTACTCTTGGGGGAAATGGATATGAAACATGGTCTCCTAAATTAAGAAAAAGGATAATTAATGTGTTAGGTAATATTGACATTTATGAAAACAAAAATTGTCGTGCTTGTCTTCCTGATCATAAATTTTCTGAAATTCGCTGGGATGAAGATACAAAAGCTGAAAATCCAGATTCCATGACTGATGAAGAAATTAAAAGTAAATTTCAATTACTAACAAATCAAAGAAATCAAGAGAAGAGAGAAGTCTGTAGAACTTGTTATCAAACAGGAAAGAGAGGTGTTGCATTTGGCATACCTTATTTTTATAAAGGGGATGAAAATTGGGATATTGAAATACCTAAAAAAGGAAAGGATGCAGAACGCGGATGTGAAGGTTGTGCATGGTATGATTTTGCAGAATGGAGAAAACATTTGTTAGATGTTATAGAAAACAATAAATGAAAAATATTTAGTAATTAGGTGGATTTAATGAATATAAAAACAGTGGGAAGTGTATGTTCTGGGATAGAAGCTGCATCTGTTGCATGGGAACCATTAGGTTTAAATTTTGAATGGTTTTCTGAAATTGATGAATTTCCTTCAAAAATTTTAGAAGAAAGATATCCTGATAAGGTGAATGTGGGGGATATGAATGACATCCCTGACAAAATAATTGATAAATCCATATCTTCCCCTGATTTAATTTGTGGTGGAACTCCTTGTCAAGCGTTTTCACTTGCAGGACTAAAAAAAGGTTTAACTGATGATAGAGGAAATTTAACCTTAAAATTTGTAGATATTATTGAATCAAATGACAAAATTAGGCGAAACAATAATCTTGATAAAACAATAGTTTTTTGGGAAAATGTAGAAGGAGTTTTATCAGATAAGACAAATGCATTTGGTTGTTTAGTTTCATCTTTAGCAGGACTTGATGAAATAATTCCAAGAAAAAAATGGCCAAATGCTGGCATAATCTATGGTCCTTGTCGTAATGTGGCATGGCGTGTTTTAGATGCAAAATATTTTGGATTGCCTCAACAACGTAGAAGATTATATCTTCTTGCAGGTGGAAAAACATTTCATCCAGAAAATGTTCTATTTGAATTACATGAAAATAACTTCCCAGATTATCCTAAGGTACCATTAACATTTACAAAAGATGGGCATAACTATGAAATATTTAGGGAATATACAGACTGTTTATATTCTGCCTATGGTACCAAATGGAATGGTAATGCAGCTGCAAGAAATGGATCATTATTTGTAGTTCAAGATGATAGAATAAGGAGATTGTCCCCATTAGAAACTGAACGTTTAATGGGATTTCCAGATAATTATACTGATGTTAATACAGGTCGTAGGTCAAATAGGACTAGTCGCTATAAAGCTACTGGCAATTCATGGGTTGTTCCAGTAATTAAATGGTTTGGTGAACGTTTAATTGATCAAAATAAATGTGAATTAGATTTAAATCCAGATTCTTTTTCAAATAGAAATTGTAAAAAAATGGATGATTCAACTTTAGTTTTATTAGATAAAGAATTAACTACTTTAGTTTCGGGCGAAACTATTAATTGTTCATCAATTCCTGAAAAGGTTGTATTTGGAACTATGGAAGATATTGTTTCCCCAAATGCACCAGAAAAAATTTATCTTTCTCCTGTTGGATGTTATGGTATTGTTCGTAGAGCTGAAGAACGCAATGCTAAAATTAACCCTAGACTTAAAGAAGTTTTGTTATCTATTTCCTCTGAAATGGAATATGAAGAAATTGAAAAAAAATCAAGAGTGCAAAAAAGAGGGGCCTTTTCTCAAAAAATATCAGAAAATAAAAAAGCATCTAATCAAACAGTATTATTTGATTTTAATGAAAAATAATAATATTAAACTATCCTTACCATATATTTCTTATTTGTGTTGATTTAAATGGCAGACAAGTTTAACAAAGAAACTCGCAGTTATATTATGTCACGAATCAGAGGTAAAGACACCAAACCTGAAATCCTTGTTCGCAGTTATCTTTTCTCAAGAGGTTTACGCTTCAGGAAGAATGATAAAAGATATCCTGGGAGTCCTGATGTTGTTCTTCCTAAATATAATACTGTTGTATTTGTTCATGGATGCTTTTGGCATCTCCATAAAGGTTGCAAATATGCTAAAATGCCTAAATCCAATTTGGACTACTGGAAACCAAAACTCTATGGGAACAGAGATCGTGATGAACGCAACCAGAAGGAACTTGAAGCAATGGGTTGGAAGGTCATCACCGTGTGGGAATGTGAATTGAAAAAGGATAAAGTTGAACAGACACTTGAGAATTTATATAATCAAATAACATCTGAATGATTATATGCTATTTTTACAATTATATAAATATTGCTTTAACCCCATAAAATTCCAAATACAAATCAATTTTTACCTAGTTCCATATATAAAGACTTATATGCTAGTTAAATCAATCATTACTTATGTCTGAATTAAATATTGGTATATTAAAAGAAATACTGGCAAATGTGCCTGATGAGTATATCATTGGGTTTAGTGGTGAAACTTTTTATCATTCAATCAATAAGGTTGAGATCGATGTTGATGATGAGATGGTTGTGCTCAAATAGAGATGGTGTGCAATTAACATGACTGGGTCAGTGAAGTTGCAGCGATTATTGATGTTAAAGATTGTAAAAAAGTTGCTTTTTTAGTCGGTACATGTATGTATTGATTAATATGTATGATTATTGTCACCTGTTTTATTATGGTTAAAGTTAGGCATGAGTATATGTATAATCTTATTATTATCTTTAATAATGTAATGGTGAATATGAAAGAATAAGTGGGGGCTAAAATTTATATGTTGTTTACATATTTTTTTCTATTAAATCCATCACAATGTCTTCTGTAACTTCTTGTTCTGCATATTGTCTATTTTCCATTACTTCTGTAATAATTTTTGTTTTAAGTACTGTTGTTTCTTCTTCATTCCATAGTCCCAATTCATCCATTTTTTTGTCAAGTAAGTCAAATATTTCTGCATGTTTCTGTATTCGATTATCTAAATCTTCATGGTAATTGGTTACTTTTATTATTAAATCAGGATTTCTTTTCATTTTGAATATGGCTCTTTTAATTATTTTGGTCAGTTCCTCTGTTGTAGGGTTGAAATTTGGATTATTAGATGCTATTTCGTAGGTTAATTCTTGGATTGTTAGGAGTTCTGCTTGATTAAATGTTCTTAATCGTTTTCCTAATTCTGAATTATATATTGCTTCTCTTTCTTCGTCATTTAAACTAAATGTAAATTTATTCACTTCTAATTCATCTAATAGTGCTTCATCTTCATCTACTTTGGATAAAAATTTCTCAGTTTCTTGATCCCATTTCTCTAATTTTTCAGGTGTCATATTTTCAAATTCATCATCAATTTCAGCAGAAATATCATTTAATGAATCGATATTAATGTCACTTGATATTTTTGGTTTTGTAAAAAACCATAAGATACTATTTATAGTACTTTTAGTTTCTATGTTCTGTGGTTCATTATTGTTAAGATGCTTTAATTGTCTGTCCATTTCTTTTAATCTTTCAGATAAATTGCCTACAGTATTGTTTAAAGTAGTGTGGCTTTCTTTTAAACTTTTTATTTCTTCTTCTTGTTGTTTTATTATTGTATCTTTCTCTTCTATTTGTTCCTGCATTTCTGCGTAGTTTTCATCTGTTAGTGTGTGAGTTTTGTATTTCTCATAAATGGTTAGTTTTCTTACTTCCTTTGTGTATTTGTCTCTGACTTTTTTTGGATCTTGTTTAAAGTATGCTCTGACTGTAGGGTCAAATTTCTTCCCTTGAATCATATGCACAAGTTTTCCATTGTCGATTATATTTGCATTTAATCTTCTTAATTGGTGGCAGGTGAACCTTCGTTGGCGGTTATTATTTACCCATCCCCAGTTGTTTGTGTCATTTACATGTTGGAATGCATTAATCAAGCTTTTTCTTGAATAGTCGAATACTTTATCATCTAGAGTTAATTGGTCCCTTGTTTTGAGATAATTGATAATATATTGATTTGCCTCAGGTGTAATGCAGGTATAATAATCTCTTTTCTTTTTTGTTCTAACTAAGTGAAAAACAGGTATAAATTCCATATTGCCTTCCATTTTTTCTAATGCTTTTTGTATGTCTGTTGTTTCACCATGACACTCCTTAGTACCGAGAATATACTCTTCAACACTGAGAGTTCTTGCTTCTTTTGAAGATGAGCCGCTTGTCAGGCAGAAAAGGAATAATGCACGGTTTTTTATTGATGTAGTTGTTTCTAAGGCCCTTTTAACATCATCTAATGTTGGAATTTCATCAAATGTTAATTCTGGCTCATATGGATAATTTGCCTTTGGTAGTTTTGGAATTTCAATGTCATTTATAACATAAAAATAAGTGATATCTGACATTTTTGTCCTGATTGTGGAATTGGCGTAATTTTTGGATAAATGTTTACGATATTCAATTAACCTCTTTTTTATCTTCCTTTTTGATAATCTAACATTACTTTCCTCTTCTTCATCAGCTTCTTGAATTAACTCTTCAATAGTCATATTATAATAATCACAATATCCAGTTAAACTAGTAAGGTATCCTCCGATGGTAGATTCATTTTCAAGATTGAGGGAATCAATAAAATCTTTAAAGATATCTGAATCTTCTATATGTTTACGTATTTCTGGATTGATATCTAATGACCGATTATTTTCAATAAGAGATATACCATTTAACCTATAGAATGATCGTACTACCTTCACACGACGATCTGCGGTTTTTTCTACATAACCTTCATCCCTAAGAAAATCTTTAAAAACATCTAATCTTTTATGAACATTTCTTTCAGCTAAAGGTATATTAGATTTTTCTTCATTCTGTGCTTCATCCAGTAATTTATCAAAAGATTCATTTTGCGAACAACAATAAGATGCTAGAGCTCCATAATATTTATATTTTGTATCCTTGGATAGTTCTTCTTTTGTAATATAATCATTTAGAGGTTTGTAATTCTTCATTAGATTATAATATTTTTGGTATTGCTCTTGATCACTGACCATTAATCTCTTACTTACCATAATACCTTATTTGAGTTTCATGGTATATAAATTATATGGATACTGACCATAGTATCATTCTACGATGAGATGAGACGGACAATTATAGAGATTCGAATGGGTCGTAATTTCGAGGATGCATGGCGGGCGATGAGTAAACGCTTAAAGTCAAGGGAGTTGGAGCGAATTTTTGGAATTATTTTGGATGGGAGAAAAAGCGGATCCAGTATGTCTGGTGTTTTAATGGATGTTTCTGATGACTTGAGGGATTTGCTTGCATTGAAACGTGATAGAAAATCATCTGTAATGATGTCTGTAATGTTTTTATTGATATCTGCAGTGATTGCAACGCCATTTGCCATTGGAATGGTTGGGGTTTATTCAGATTTCATGCAAAGTTATGGGATGGAATCTGAGATTATTTTAACGGCACCATTGGCTGGTGAGATATACTTAATAATCCACTCTGTTCTTGTTGGATTTATAATTAGCCTAATAATGTATGGTGAGATTAAAAAAGGAATTAAGTTTTCATTGCCTCTTGCAGCGGCATCATTTGGAATTTTTTATTTCATTTCAACCTTTGGAGCATCATTGTTTATGGGGGGATTCTAATGGACAATAAAGGCCAAACATCAGCAGAATTCATTTTGCTGTTTGGGGGGATTATGGTTGTTGTTCTGCTGGTTATTTACATGTACAATAATTATATAAATGACTTGAGTGGTGAAATGGCATCAAATGAAGTTAAAGAATTTAACTCGCAGTTGGATGCTTTAGGCAAATATTTTAAATAATTCTTAACTAAATATTATCTAGGTGATATCATGGACATGCTGATAGGTGGAAAACACATCTCAAGTGAGGATTTGGAGGAAGTAAAAAATCCCTATAATGGTGAAGTAATTGACACCATACCAATTGCACACTTACAAACTGCACAACTGGCAATTGATGAAGCGAATAACGCTAAAGATTCTATACAAGAAATGTCTGCTTTCAAAGTTTCAAATAAATTGTTTAATGTTTGTGAAAAACTTAAAAACAATAGACAATCACTGGCAGAGCTACTAACTTTGGAAGTTGGAAAGCCAATCAATGAATCTCTAGTCGAGCTTGACAGGTCAATTGAAACATTAAAACTTGCAGCAGAAGAAGCTAAAAGGATTTATGGTGAAAGCGTACCGCTGGATGCAGGTTTAAACGGAAAAGGATTTTTTGCATTCACTCAAAGAGTCCCATTGGGTGTTGTTGCGGCAATCACACCTTTCAATTATCCGCTCAATTTAACAATTCACAAAATCGCCCCGGCCATTGCATGTAAAAACACGGTAATTATAAAACCACCTACGGAAGCACCATTAACAGTAATGAAATTTGCAGAAATTGTAAATGAAGAATTTCCGGATGGCGTAATCAACACTGTGACAGGTTATGGCTCAGAAGTTGGAGACTACTTGGTAACCTCCACAGATATTAACAAAATATCCTTCACGGGCAGCATCACAACTGGTTTGATGATATCCCAAAAAGCAGGAATGAAAAAAGTTACTTTGGAACTTGGTGGAAATGATCCGTTAATTGTTCTGAAAGATGCAGACATTGCTAAGGCAGTTAAAGGGGTCATAAACGGAGCATTTTTAAATGCAGGCCAAGTGTGTATGGGTGTTAAAAGAATTATTATTGAAGATGAAATAGCAAATGAATTCGCACAAAAGCTAGTTGAAGAAACTGAAAAACTTGTCATGGGAAATCCTTTAGATGAAAAAACTACTTTAGGCACATTAATAAGTGAAAATGCGGCAATCCAGGTTGAAGAAACTGTTAACAATGCTGTTGGTGATGGTGCTAAAATATTAACTGGCGGGGTTCGTGATGGTGCATTTTACGAAGCGACAGTTATTGATAATGTCACACCAGACATGGATTTGGTTGTAAGAGAAACATTCGGTCCCGTTGCACCAATAATTCGTGTTAACTCTTTGGATGAAGCTATTGATGTTGCAAATGATACGGAGTATGGTCTTCAGGCAGGAGTATTTACGAATGATTATTCATCCGCGATGAGGTGTGCTCAAGAGATTGAGGCAGGAACAGTATTTGTCAATAAACAATCTACTTTCAGGACAGATAATATGCCATTTGGTGGCTTTAAGAGTAGTGGAGTTGGAAAAGAAGGAATAAAATATTCTGTTGAAGAAATGACAAAATCTAAATTAATTGGATTGAATTTAAGATAGGATTCTATCTTAATATCCTTTTACGCCAGGCATTAACACTAATTTCATCAGTTATGTTTCTCAGGTTATGTACATTGGTTTCTTACTCTGAGCATTAAAAAAATTTCTGCAAGCAAATTGAGTTTCTTCTGAATTGGAAGGATTTTCATATTTACATAATGAAGTTTATACATAAATCCATTGTTGAATGTTTCATCATCTACATGAATGTTTAAAAGTAATGAATGGTCTTCTTCTCCGATTAAATCACAGTATAATTCCAATTCAAAATCTCCTTGTGGGAAAGTCTTTTTTAGATATTGTTTTGTTTTATCAAGGAGTTCTAATAAGTTTTCATGTTTTTTAATAAAACAATAAATTTTTTTGGCTTTAGTTAATTCATAAATTATTTTAAATAATTTTCAACAAGGTTGCGTGTTTCATTTAAAGATTCCATAGGGATTCCTTTTGGCATGGCGCCAAGTTCGCCGTCAACATCTTTAAGGATACTTCCATCCATTCCAAGAAACATTCCTTCACTTACAATATCGCTGAATGATTGTGGCGGAAGCAGGGATACGCCTACTTTATTTTCATCTTTAACATTTAAATCGTTGGTAACAACTGTAATGGCTCTTTTTCCAAGATTAACATTGCAAATTAGGAGTTTGTCATTTTTTGGGTGTTTGGTAACGCTCATCACTTCTCCTACTTTAATGTCAATTCCCATAATTGGATCATTGATCGGACCTAATGCAAGTCTGTCTTTCAGTCCTATGATTGTATCGAGGAAAAATCTTACTTTCGCTATGTTTTCTTGGGTTTTTTCCCTCTCTTCTTTTGGAGCGTTGTTTAGGAATTTTTTATTCCAGTCATCTCCGCCTAAGTATTCGATAATCTTCAGCGCTTTTTCTTTTAGTGTTGTGACATCGGGAGAGTTTACCAATTCATCTCCTTCTAAGTAAGAATAGATTAATGATTGAAAATCGCTGTTCATTTGTTTTCCCATTTCAACTGCTTGTTTTTTATTCCAACTTCCTCTAAATGAAGCTGTTGGAATGAGATTGAGATAGTTTTCTCTTGCCTTACTTGCTACTAAAATTCTATAATCTTTAGTTGTATCCCACAATTTAACGTCTCCTTGTATTCTAAATATAGTTTAATTTAACCTATTTTATAAATTTTTTCTTATTTCTTCAAAAATAGGCGGTTTTTAACTACTTTTAAAAACAAAAACTATTTATATTAACAATAAAATAATTTTATACATATTTAATTTAATTTAATTATTATTACTTGTGGTGTAATCATGGTAAAAGTTTCAAAAATACGCAGTTTAGATATATATACAAACACTGGTCATTACGTAGGGCGTGTTGAAGATGTTGTTCTTAATATTAGATTAGGGATTGTTTCAAAATTGCAAGTCAGGGCTATTGAGCAAGAAAGGAAACCTGCAGGGTTTGTGAATTCATTTTTAGGAAGTATTCGTGGAGAAGTGCCTGAAGAAAATAATATGAGATCCTTCCAAAATGATTTGTTAACAGTTGACTTTGATAAAGTTCAAGCTATTGGAGATATTATGTTAATCAACCCTAGGGATATTAAAAAAGTAGCTCCTGAACCTCAAATCCCTGAAGTAGCTCCAGAACAACCTGAAACTCAACCACAAAACGAAACTCAAGTTCAATTTGATGCTGAAAGATTATAAACAATCTTTCAAAAATTCTTTTTTTATTTTATTCTTATTAAAAATTTAATTTTCCAGTGATTTTTATGAAAGTAGGTATTATTGGCTGTGGAGCAATCGCTAACATTATTACAACAAGCATTGTTTCTGAAAATAATGATATTGACATAGCATATTTCTTTGACAAGGATATTGAAAGAGCAGAAAATTTAGCATCTCTTGCGGGAGGGGTGGCGGCACTTGATTTTGATGATATGGTTGATAATGTTGATTTAGTACTTGAATGCGCTTCACCGGATTCCGTTAAACATTTTGCACCGAAGGTCTTAAAAAAAGGTCGTGACATGATTGTCATGAGTATCGGTGCATTCATGGACATTGATTTTTATCAGGAAGTTGAAAAAATAGCTAAAGATAATAATGCTAAAGTTCATCTTCCATCCGGGGCTATTGTAGGTTTGGATGGGATAAAAGCTGTTGCTAAATTCGGTTTAAAAGAAGTAAATCTTGTTACTCGCAAATCCCCTAAATCTCTTGGTAAGGACATTGATAAAGAAGAGGTTTTATTTGAAGGCAAGGCTTCCGAAGCTGTAAAGGAATTTCCATTAAACATTAATGTTGCTGCAACCATTAGTATAGCCTGTCAAAGGGATATTGATGTAAGGATTATCGTAGACCCTAATGTTGACAGGAATGTTCATGAAATCACAGCAAAAGGGGACTTTGGCGAATTCAAAACAACCACCATGAACTATCCTTGTGCGGCTAATCCAAAAACTAGTATGTTGGCGGCACTTTCAGCAATTAGATTGCTTAAAAGTTTTAATGAAACCATTTGTGTGGGAATGTAATGAAAGAATACGAAGTTTATTCAACTTTGAAAGTTCCAAAAAACTCTAAAATAATTGTTAGATTGGATGGCAGAAGTTTTCATAATCTTGCAAAGGACTTAAATTTAGTTAAACCTTATGATGAGAATTTTTATAGGGTCATGGCAAATGTTTGTGAAGATTTGTTCAAGGAATTTTCACCATCCCTAGTTTACACTTTTTCAGATGAAATAAGCTTATTAATGGATAAAATTCCTTTTGATGGCCGTATTGAAAAAATTGATTCCGTAATGGCTAGTTTTACAGCCAGTTCATTTGTAATGCACTATGGTGTTGATTTTAAAAAGCCCCCTGCTTTTGACTCTAGAGTTATTCCAATTTCTGATGATGATGCCCTGAGATATTTTAGGTGGAGGCAGGAGGAATCCTGGAAAAATTGCATTGCATCACATGGCATCTCTTTCCTGAAATCCAACTATTCAAATAATGAAGCCAATGATAAAATAAATGGGCTTAGTTCTAGTGAAATACATGAATTGTTATACCAAAACGGCATTAATTTGAATGATGTTGAAACTTATAAAAAAAGAGGGATTGCAGTATATAGAAGAAATAAAAAAGTTGAGGGATTCAATAAAAAAGAAAATAAAAATCAAGTTTCATATAGGTCTTATGTTTATGTGGACTGGGAAGTTCCAAAATTCAATAAAGAATTTTTTGAAAATTTAATTGGGTGAGCAAATGGGGTTTCTTTCAAAAATTTTCAGCAATGATGAAGAATTTAGTGAAGTCAGAGTTGATAGGGAAGTCTTGGACTCTGTAATATATTATGCTAAGAAAGCGTATCCAATGGAATTTTTAGCTTTTTTTGATGGGGAGATAATCGATAATATTCTTTATATCACTGGATTATTCTTTATTCCAGGTGAAACTTGTGAAACTGGTGCTGTTGTTCACACAGATTTGATTCCGATGACTACAAAATATTGGGGTTCTGTTCATTCACATCCGGGACCAAGTGCAAGCCCCTCTGAAGCAGATTTAAAAACATTTTCAAGAAACGGATATTTTCACATGATTGTATGTCTTCCATATTCTTTAGAGACTTTTAAGGCATATGACAGATATGGCAATCCTCAGAATTACACAATTGGAGATTATGGCTATTTGGTTGAAGATGATAGTGATGAATTTTTTGATGAGGACGACATTTTAAAAGATAGTGACGAATTCAAACCGGGACTTCTGGATGAAGCTGATGATGAATTTTTCAAAACTGATGATACTTTTGTTGATCACTATAGGGAATTTGAGGAAAATCAGCTAAATGCTAAAAATCATGTAATGAGAATCGAGCTTAACCCTGACGGGTCTGTTAAAAGGATAGTTAGGGAATTTAAAAAATAATCTTTTTAAAAAAAGAAGGAAAAATAAAAAAAACAATATGGTGAAAATTGTTTTTTTATTTATAGTTCAAGTCCAATAGCTTCATAAACATTGTCTAAAAGTTGGAGCTCTTTGATTACATCTTTTGGAATTTCTTTGTCTAATGTTAAAATCATGATGGCTCTTCCACCTTTTTCATCTCTTCCAACTTGCATAATTCCGATGTTTATGTCATGTTCACCTAATTTGGTCCCGATTTTTCCAATGCTTCCAGGAACATCTTCGTATTTTGCAATGAACATGTGGCCTTTTGGAATAACATCGACCCAGTAATCATTTACTTTTAGAATTCTTGATTCGTGCAATATTGTTCCTTCAGCGGAGAATATGTCATCTTGGCTTTTAGCAATGACTTTGATTAATGAATCATATCCTTTAGCATTGTCTTTTCTTCCTTCAGTAATGCTTATGCCTCTGTCTTTAGCAACAAGGGAAGCGTTAACTGCATTAACCGGTGAGCTTAAGAACGGATTTACCGCACCTTGAATTACAGTTCTTGATAATATCTCCAAGTTATCGATTTCAGCTAGTTCTCCGCTGTAAATAATTTCAATTTCTTTAATTTTACCGTTCACGCCTTGAGATATGAAACTGCCTAATTTTTCACATAATTCTAAGTATGGGGATACTTCCTGATATGTTTTGTGATCAATACGAGGCATGTTTAATACATTTCTAGGAGTTCCTCCTTTGAATAAATCAATGATTTCATCAGCTACGATAATGGCAGCATCTCTTTGGGCTTCTTTGGTTGAAGCCGCAATATGAGGAGTCAATACGATGTTGTCAAGTTCAAATAATTTTGAATCTTCAGCTGGAGGTTCTTCTTCATAAACGTCTAATGCAGCTCCACCAATTTTATTGTTAACTAAAGCATCGTATAATGCATCTTCATCGATAATTCCACCACGGGCACAGTTGGTAATGAATGCTGTGTCTTTCATGATTTCAAATTGTTCGGTGGAAATTAAGTGTTTAGTTTCGGGGGTGAGTGGCACGTGAATTGTAATGAAGTCAGCATTTTTAAGAACGGTTTCCAAATCAGTTAATTCAACGCCCATTTGTTTAGCGACTTCTTCCGGTAAATATGGGTCGTATGCCATAGCTTCCATTTCAAATGCTTTGCATCTGTTTACAACTTGTGAACCAATTCTACCCATTCCGATTACACCGAGGGTTTTGTTTCTAAGTTCCACACCCATGAATCTTTTCTTTTCCCATTTTCCTTCTTTAACAGATTTATCTGCAATAGATAATTTGCGGGCAAGAGTAAGTAGTAATCCCATTGTGTGTTCTGCTACAGTAATTGAAGTGGATTCTGGTGAGTTTACAACCATAATACCTTTTTCGGTTGCAGCATCTAAATCGATGTTGTCTACTCCGACTCCGGCCCTTGCGATAATTTTCATATTGTCTGCTTTTTGGATTATGTCAGCAGTGAGTTTTGTTCTACTTCTAACTACAATTCCATGATATTCATGGATGGTATTTGCCAATTCTTCAGGAGTGATGCTGGTGTCGACAACAACCTCAGCAACTTCCTTTAAATTTTCAATACCTTTCTCATTAATTGCATCTGCAATAAGTACTTTCATATTTTCAGCATTTAATA